>NZ_JBMMKT010000015.1:0-87385 GCF_057626615.1 Marinomonas sp. HM11-D
TCCTTAACAGATGGCAGTGCTTGGAAGCGAATATACGTACTGGGATCTGCCCCCTGAGAATACAGGAGTTTGTCTCCTAGCAACCGTAGTCATGTCAGATAGCCCCGCTTAACTTTCAATCAATTATGAATCCTGCAATTCAGTAACAAAACAGTCATTTATCGTTTATAGCATGAGCCTTTTCAAATGGAGGTGGTTGTTATGAATGGTTCTGAGGTTTTACAGGCCCCACGGGTCTCGAGCGGTAGTCGTTGGCCACAATGGTTAGCAGTGTTGGCGTTGGTATATGTGCTGATCAGTGCGGTCAGCATGATTGGTTCTGGCTTTAAGGCGGCTACAGGAGGGCAAGCGCAGGATCTATTTGAGTTTGCGTCGAATCCTTATGTGGGGCTAGTGATAGGCATCGTGGCCACGGCACTGATCCAATCTTCCTCTACTGTGACTTCGTTAATCGTGGGCATGGTGGCCGGTGGTTTACCGGTCACGATTGCTATCCCAATGATTATGGGGTCAAACGTGGGGACTACGGTAACAAACACTTTAGTTAGCTTGGGGCATGTGCGTGATAAAGCCGAATTCCGCCGTGCTTTCTCTGCGGCTACGGTGCATGACTTTTTTAACCTGATTGCTGTGGCCATCTTCTTGCCACTAGAAATCATGTTTGGCTTCTTAGAGCACGTAGCCCTTTGGTTATCCACTTTCTTGATTGGTTCAGATAGTTACTCAATGTCTGATATCAATGTGATTAAGATGCTGACGAAACCATTTGTTGGTGCAGTAGACAGCATTACTGGCATGCTTCCAGGAGTATTTGGCAGCGTGGCATTGATCATTGTTGGGTTGGTGCTGATTTTTGCTGCGATCACTTACATAGGTAAGCTACTAAAAGTACTGATGGTTGGTAAAGCCAAAGAAGTACTGCATTCTGCCATTGGTCGTGGCCCTGTGACGGGTATTGCTTCAGGCGCCTTGGTGACGACCTTTGTTCAATCTTCTTCTACGACGACCAGTCTAATGGTGCCGCTAGCAGGCTCAGGAACCTTTAGCTTGAAGCAGATTTATCCTTTTATGCTGGGGGCGAATATTGGTACGACGGTTACTGCTTTGCTAGCCGCTACCGCTATCTCTGGCGCGCTAGCCGTGTCGGCGTTGGAAATAGCCTTGGTGCACTTCTTGTTTAACGTGTTCGCCGTATTGGTGATCTTTGGTATCCCGTTACTCCGCAACTTGCCAATCATGGGTGCTGAATGGCTAGCGGGCCTCGCCTCTGAACGAAAAGTCTTTGCTGCCGCTTGGGTGCTAGGCGTGTTTATCATTGTGCCATTACTCATGATTGCTGCCAGCATGATCTTTTAGCAGCCCATAACAGAAGGAATCTGCATTATGTCTGATTTAGAACGTATGTCGAAAGAAGAACTGAAGAAGATCCTGAATGAAACGGAGCAGCATATCCACGATATACGTGCCGAGCTGGATAAGCGTGATTCAGATGTTCAGCACGAAGAAGTGGACGACATTGCATTGAGTCCAGAATGGACGCCAGTGCAATGGGGGAAAGTTCGCTCATTCTTTGAAATGGTCTTGGAAGAGCTACGTAAGTAAGACAGATTACTTAAGTATCAAACGAAAGCCGACTGAGCAATCAGTCGGCTTTTTTATCTTCTACTACTTCCTTTGGCACAATCCCTAATTTCTCTTTCACCCCCTCAATAAATTTAGGGGTAAGACGTACATAGGCGGTGACTAGACTAATGTCATCGGGATCCCGTTTGATGGTAAAGCCGATACGGCGGCAGAAGTCGATCATGCGTTTGTTCTCCGCCAGTACCGTACCTTTCATTTCTTTAATGCCTTTAAAGTTTGCCACCAAGATCAGTCGTCGCATCAATAATGCGGCTAGGCCGTGACCTTGGTAATCATCGCCAATCACCACAGCAAACTCACAGCTTTGATCATCAAAGTTATCGCTAAAGCGTGCCGCTCCCATCATCACTTGTTGGTCGTCTTTTTCACCTACGGCAATCAGTGCCATTTCACGGTCATAATCGATATGCGATAAACTGGCCACCATACGTGGCGTCAGCTCGGATATATTGGCAATAAAGCGGAAGTAGCGACTTTCATGGGAGAGGTTCTTCACAAAGTTAGCCATCATATCGGCATCCCTTGGCAAAATCGGGCGTAAGGTAATCTCTTGTCCATCACGAAGCGTTACTTGCTTCACCCATTGTCTTGGGTAAGGCTGAATGGATAAATGCTCATAGCGTCTGAGCTTGCCGCTGCTTTTCAGCTTGGCTGTGACATCGGCAAAAATACTACCACTTTCATGAATTCGCACATCGGCCAATTCTAAGTACTCAAATTCTGGTAGTTCACACACCAGCGTTGAGAAGCTACGCAGCAAGTCTTCTAGCTCAAAGGATTCCACATTTGGAAAGGCTCGATGGATTAAGTCCTTAGAAAGGATGGTATTGAGGGGCGGTAGCGCGACGGCTTCGGTTTGGTGGTGCCATTGGTTAGCGCCTTCAAGAGATAAGCCTATCGCAGGGCCAAACACCGGATCGCGGAAGGCGCGCAGGTGAATCGGTGCTTGCAGCAAATAATTGGTTTGTCGGCGTGTGATTAAGCGGAAGTTAAACAGATCAAAGACTTCTTTAAGATCTTCTGCGGTAGGCGTTTTATTGCCTGCTTTAATCATCTCTTTTAACTTCGCGCGCGCAGCGGCCACATCGATATTGAAGCGGAACGCATGGCTATCTGGCATTTGTTTCGCCAACAATTGGTTACGGTGGAATTGCACTAAGAACTGGAAGCCCTCAATGGCGGCTTCGGGAGTTCTAAAGGTCGGAATGCCCGCTTCGTTAATCCGCGTACGTAACGCCACCATATGACCACCGCCGAGCATACATACCATCACCAGTTTCTTTTGCTTCTTATGCAGCTGTAACACTTGATCGTACAGAGACACCATATTGATCAAGGCGGTGGGACTGAGCATCAATAGCACCGCGCCGCACTCTTTGTCAGCCAGAGCGGTTTCAGCAAGGTCAACAAACAGGTTGGCATCACAGCTGGCCCATGCGGTGGTGACACTGCCAACGCTGCCGCGGCCCGCCATAATGCCTTCCAGCTTGGTTTTTAAGACATCGTTTGGTGTTAGTAAGTTAATGTTTACTTCGGCGGCACGCTGTGCCGCGAGTTCACCTGGACCTGCACCATTACCAATAATCATCAAAGAGCCATCTTTGACTCGACGGGCATTGGTCATCACTGAGGCGGCGGCAACCAAGTCATTTAAGCGATGGCCTCGTACCGCACCGGTGCGGCTTAGCGCAGCATCCAGCACCCGTGGATCTGCACCGACATTATGCTCGGTCACTACAGCAACCGGTTTTGAGCGGCTGGCGGCACGTAGACTACTGAGGAATCGCGTGGTGGAGCCAATCTTTTGTAAGTACATCAAGATCGACTGACTCTCAAAATCATTGGATAAATAATCGAGTACTTGCGACGGCATCACATCAATCGGGCTACCCATACTGACTACTTGGGAGAAACCAATACCTTGCCAAGTGGCCCAGTCCACCAAAGCGCTGGCCACGGTGCCGGATTGTGATAAAAGCGCTAAGCGGCCAGGAATTGGTTGTGTTAAACCGAGCCAGGCGGAGAAACCTTGTTTCGGGCGGCACATGCCAAAACTGTTTGGACCGATTAGGCGCACATTGTGCTGTCGTGCGGCCTTTAAAATGTCCTCAGCACTTTCCTCTGAGCCCATAAACACCAACAGTGCTGGGATTGATAATTGACCACATTGTTCAATGATTTGAGTAAGAGGACGAGGATCTTCCCCTGCCAGAATGGCAAGATCAGGGGTTTTAGTCAGTGTCTCTAGAGAAGCGATTTGTTCAAATGGCAACACGCCAACACTTTCATCTGGTTCCACACCATACAAAGAAATTTTGCCGCGGCGGCCACCATAGGAGAGCGCTCTGAGCACCGCATGCAAGATCGGATTGAAGCGATCTTGTCCTGTGAAAACCAATACGGAGCTTGGGGCTAATAATGGTTGAAGTGCGTGCATGCAGAAATCTCCCTGAGTGGCCTGTAGCGAACGTCCTGGCAAAAGCCCTCGCTCAACAACAGAGAATGCATTGATGTCATAGCAGTCTAGACCAATGTCGGATAGGCTGCCTAGTGCCAACTATGGCTTGATATAAGGCAGTTCAAGTATGATTGCCTTATAGTAGCCTTAGATGGTCACGTGATGAATAACAATAATAGCGGCCCTTGATGTGGGTGCAGATTTTTACGGATACCGATATGAGCACAGCTTACCTGACACACCCTTTGTGTGAAGAGCATAAGCTTGGGGAAGATCACCCTGAGTCGCCACAACGGCTAGAAGCCATTCAAAACCGCCTGATTGCGGGACAATTGATGGACTATATGCGTTGGCGAGAAGCGAACGAAGTCACCGTAGAACAGCTTAACGCCACTCACGATCCCAGCTATGTGGCCTCTATTTTTGCTAAGGCGCCAGAGCAAGGTCATGTGGAGCTGGATCAAGAAACGCTGATGATGCCAGGTACCCTAGATGCCGCTCTACGTGCTTCGGGCGCGGTAGTGCAAGCGGTCGATATGATTATGAGCGGTGAAGTGCAAAATGCTTTTTGTGCAGTACGCCCGCCCGGTCATCATGCGGAATACGACAAAGCCATGGGCTTTTGCTTATTCAATAATGTTGCCGTCGGTGCCCGCCATGCGTTGAATCAATACGGTATTGAGCGTATCGCCATCGTCGATTTTGATGTGCACCATGGCAATGGCACGGAAGACATTTTTAAAAATGATCCGAAAGTGCTGTACGCCTCTAGTTATCAACATCCGCTATTTCCTTACCCCGATCCAGGGGCGTCCCACGATAATATTATTCATATGCCATTGGAGAAGGGCTCAAAAGGCGAAGACTTTCGCGCGGCCTATGAAGCAGAGTTATTTCCTGCTTTAGAAGCATTCAAACCGCAGTTACTGATGATCTCAGCAGGCTTTGATGCGTTAGCAGAAGACCCAATGGGTCAATTGCGTTTACGTGAAGAGGACATTGTCTGGGTCACGGAGAAATTAATGGACGTGGCAGAGCGTCATTGCGAAGGACGTGTGATTTCAGTGTTAGAAGGCGGCTATAACACCGACGCGTTAGGGCGTGCGGTATTTAGTCACTTAAAGGCCATTATGAAGATCTAGCGTTTTATATTGATCGATTACAAAGAAAGAAGCCTAGCATCATTGATGCTAGGCTTCTTGCGTTTTAGGCCGCTTGTAATGACGCTTGGCGGGTTTTACGAGAGTAAATAAACAGCACGATAAAGAGTGCCAAGCCTGCGCTATCCAGCAAAATGCTATGGTGTGGCCAAAGCATCAATAGCGCGGCGACACCAGAAAGAATACGCAGCGCAATGTTCAATGGCCCTTCAAGATAGCCTTCCATAAAGCCAACAAAGGCATACAAACCAAATAGGGCGAAGACAAAGATGCGCAACACGTCTGGTGTCTCCCCGCCGATAAAGTTGGTGTAAGCCAATAGTAGCGGCACGATATACAAGCCCTTCGCCAGTTTCCACGCCATAAAGCCAGTCGACATCGGCGGCGTCTTAGCAATCGCTGCGGCCGCAAAGGCGGTCAGACACACCGGTGGCGTGACGTTAGAGTCCTGTGACAGCCAGAAAATGATCATATGCGCAGAGAGCAGCGCGGCACTCAACACTGTCGGATTCAACGCTTGTTCCAGTAGCTGCCCTTTGAAATCACTCGGCACTTGGGCTATCAAGGCGGTGGCATCCGCTTGGCTCATTGGCGCTGATAACAAAGCGTACTTCTCTGGGTCAATCAGCATAAAGATGACTTTGGCTTGTTCTGGCAAGTTGCCTGCCATGACTAAGTCAATCAAATGTGATTCCGCTATTAGGTTGTACAACGCGGGTGCAGACAGTGTTGCCAAGACAATGTACGCCGCCGTGACTGGCAGTCCCATTCCTAAGATCAAGGAGGCTAGGGCGACCAAGGTCAACATGATAAACAAGTTGCCGTTAGACCATTCTGAAACCATCAAAGAAAAGGTATTACCGATGCCAGTCATGGCGACCACGTTTACCACCAAGCCTACGGCCACCAACAAAATAGCCGTAGTGGCCATATTACGTGAACCCTGCGCTAAGGCATCAAGGATGTCTTTGAACTTCATTGGGTTTTTAGACAGCCAAGACGACACAATCACCGCTAGTATGGAAATGCCGGCCGCATAGGTGGGAGTAAAACCATAGATCAGCAAGGCCACCAATACGGCAAGTGGCAATAGGAAATGCCAGCCTTCTTTAAATACTTCGCCGAAACTACGGGTGTCTAACTCAATCGCATGGGCGTGAGAGCGCATCGCTTCGACACGTACATAGAAGCCAACTGACATAAAGTACAGCAGTGCAGGTAAGGTTGAGACGGCGATGATTTCCACATAAGGAATTTGCGTATAAGACGCCATGATAAAGGCTCCTGCGCCCATCACAGGTGGCATCAGCTGCCCGCCAGTGGACGCGGCCGCTTCTACCCCTGCGGCAAACCGTGCAGGGAAACCGGCTTTACGCATCATCGGAATGGTGATCACGCCCGTCGATACGGTGTTGGCCACAGAGGAGCCAGACACCGAGCCCATCAAGCCAGAACCTAATACGGCAACAAAACCTGGGCCACCCACAAAACGCCCAGCGGCGCAGCGTGATAATTCAATAATGAAATCCCCTGCGCCAGATTTTACTAGGAAGGCTCCAAACAGGATAAACATGAACACGTAGGTCCAAGAAATGCGGGCAATGGAGCCAAACATACCTTCAGAAGAGAAGTACGAGCGGAACATCACTGTTTCAAGGCTCAAGCCAGCAAAGCCAAAGATACCGTCGATATAGGGCCCCCACCAGAACACATAGGTGAGTGCGACAACAATTAACGACGGAATAAACCAGCCTGTGGTGCGTCGAGTCAGTTCCAGAGCAATGGCGATGGCGACAAAAGAGACGACCCAATCGCTGGTAATAAAGTTGACGCCACGATCATAGAGGGCATCTTCAAACAGAATCAGATAGACAGTCGTGGCAATGGCCACAAGGCCAATGGCAATATCCAGCGTTAATGCTAAACGGCGACCGCCTGCGCTAGAGGCTTTAAAGGCTGGCACCATCAAAGCACAAATCAGAGCAAAGCCGCTGAAGTGAATGGCGGAAACCCAAAGTTCAGATAGGGTTCCTAACGTATTGAAATAGATATGGGCGAGGGCAAACAACACGCCCACCCAGTAAATCAAGCGTCCGGTAGGCGAGGCTTCATCCCGTTGCTCAAGCTCTAGACTTTTCAGCTTATCCTGCATTTCTTGGTCTTGGCTAACCTGAGTCTCAGACATATTGTATGGCCTTAACGTCTTACGACACGCTGACGGCGTATCAATTGGTTGGAAAAAACGAGACACAATAGGGCCGCTAGATGACCCTATTGTGGGAACACATGATGCGAGTGTTATTCAGCAATCAAGTGCGCAGGAATGGTCAGACCTGCTTCCTTGTAGTAACGCGCTGCACCTGGGTGAAGCGGCACTGGCAAGCCATCAATCGCTTTTTCAAGGGACATGTCTTTAGTGGCTTTGTGAATACCATTTAGGAAGGGTAGGTTTTCGTAAATGGTCTTAGTCAGCTGGTACACGTCTTCTTCGGACAAGTCAGCGTTCACCGCTAAGAAGTTAGGCTGCGCCATGGTGTGAATCGCTTTGGCTTGGCCTGGGTAAGTATTCGCAGGGATTTCAAAGCGCGTCCAAAGTTGGAAATTACCGTTGGCTTGTTTGATTTGCTCATCGGTAAAGTCCAGCACGGTAATGTCATCACCTAGGGCGGCGTAAGCACGAGTAATGGCGCTGGTCGGTACGCCAGAGGGAATGTTCATGCCATCAATGGTGCCGTTTTGCATGGCATCGGCAGACGCGGCATAGCCCATATAAGCCATGTCGAGCTTATCCACTGGCACCTGCATGTTATTTAGAATGGTCAAACCAGAACCCTCGGTGCCGGAGTTCTTAGTACCGATAGAAAACTTCTCGCCCGCTAGATTATTCATATCCGAAATGGTGCCGGATTTAGCGTACTCAGCACGGACTACGAATTGCTCAACGTTTTGCCACAGCATAGAGATAGAGCGTAGGTTCTTTTGCGGGCCCTCTTTTTCCATACGGCCGGTGCCGTCCCACGCCCAAGCGCCGTACAAACCTTGCAGGATAGAAAGCTGAGCTTCGTTTTCACGCATCAATTTGATGTTTTCACCAGAACCTGCCGAGTTGATTGCCGAGATCGACATGCCCGTCGTTGGCTCAAGCTTCACTTTGGTAAGCGTCGCTAGGGCAACGCCGACAGGGTAAAACGTACCACCAGTGGATGCAGTCGCGAGCACGTAAGAGCGGTCATCAGCGGCTTGCGCCAGACTCACAGAACCTACGGCTGTACCCATCACCAGTGCGGCACCCATTGCTTTTACTAATGTACGTTTGGTCATCATCATTATGTGTTTCCTATCAGTATTGTTGTTATGTAATAAGAGGACTTTGACAGAGCATCCCCGCTCTCAGTTAACAGAGTATAGGCAAATAAAGTGCAAGTACATTAGCGAATGGTCGTGGGGATGGCCGAATGGCCGAGCGCTGGGAGAAGTGGCGCGCCTTGCCGAGGAGGTGTTGGCAAGGCGCGTAGGGTAGGGGTTACTTCAATAGGGCAGTGTTCTGGGCATTCTCCCAAGAGACCTGTTCGGGCACCTGCTGACTGTCTTCACGGAAGAAGTAAGCATTCTTAGGTTCAGCAAACACGATTTCACCGCGTTTAACCGGATTGCGATCGTATTCCGCATGGCTTAAGTCTGCTTCCCAAATTTGTTCGGCTTGCCATTGGTAGGGCTCAAGCTCCACACGCACTTCGGGACCGATTGGGTTCACGGCAATGACTTTTAATGGCAAATTTGCCACAGCCGTTGCTTCGCTATGCAGCGCCAATTCATGGGAGCGAATGTACAGCTGGCCATTGTTCAGTGGCACATCACTGCTTGGCGCGCTGATCCAAGCTTGGTCGTTGGTTAAACGAGACTGCTCTAGTTTGCCGTCAAACACGTTCACATTGCCCAAGAAATCAAACACAAAGCGGCTGTTGGGCTGAGCGTACAGTTGTGCAGGTTCGTCCACTTGCTCAATGTGCCCGTTGCTCATCACCACAACGCGATCCGACAGCTCTAACGCTTCCTCTTGGTCGTGGGTTACAAACACACTGGTAAAGCCGATTTCATCGTGCAGGCTGCGCAACCAGCGGCGTAGTTCTTTACGCACCTTGGCATCCAGAGCGCCAAATGGCTCATCTAGCAATAAAACATCAGGTTTGGTCGCCAAGGCACGAGCGAGGGCGATACGCTGCTTTTGACCGCCCGATAGCTGTGATGGGTAACGGTTGGCAAGATGGCCTAGTTGCACCATTTCTAACAAATGTTTTACGCGACGTTGGATTTCGGCCTTGTTTGGGCGCTGCTTGGCATCCATGACCTCAAGGCCAAAGGCCACGTTGTCGGCCACTGACATATGGCGGAACAGGGCGTAGTTTTGGAACACAAAGCCCACATGGCGATCACGCACGTGAAGGTTGGTCACATCACGGTCGCCAAATTGAATGCGACCCGAGTCCGCCCCTTCAAGGCCTGCGATGATGCGCAGTAGGGTGGTTTTACCCGAGCCCGATGGGCCTAACAGACCAATCATTTCACCTTCGTCGATGTTCAATGACAACGGTGACAAAGCTTGGAATTGGCCGAATGTTTTGGAGATGTTTTCTAAGCGAATACTCATGTTGTCACCTATTAATGTGTCGATTCTGCTTTATGGGCGCGCTCTTGGCGCCACTCAATAAAGGCTTTGAAAATCAAAGTGATCAAGGCGATCACCGCCAGCAAAGACGCGCTCGCAAACGCCGCCGTGGCTTGGTAATCCTCGTATAGCAATTGAATATGCAGTGGCAGAGTATTGGTTTCGCCACGGATATTGCCGGATACTACCGATACGGCACCGAATTCTCCCACCGCACGTGCGTTGGTCAGAATGACACCGTACAAAAGCGCCCATTTAATATTCGGTAGCGTCACACGACGGAATAACTGCCAACCAGAAGCGCCCAAAATCACCGCCGCTTCTTCGTCTTCTCGGCCTTGTTGTTGCATCAAGGGAATCAACTCACGGGCCACAAACGGACAGGTGACAAACACAGTCACCATAACAATGCCAGGCCATGCGAACATCAGTTGCAGATCATGCTCAAACAGCCACGCGCCGATCCAACCGTTGTTGCCGTACAGCAATAGATACAAAAGGCCTGCTACCACAGGGGAGACCGCAAACGGGATGTCCATTAAGGTCATTAAAAGTTTACGACCTGGGAATTCAAAGCGTGTCACCGACCAAGCCAGCAGCACACCAAACACCAAGTTAATCGGCACTGTCAGTAGCGCGACGAACAGCGTTAAGCCAATGGCGTGCAGTGTGTCAGGATCGCCTAGGCTGTCCCAATAAACGGCCAAACCGTCGACAAAGGCTTGTTGAAAGATACTGATTAAAGGCACCACCAAAAGCACTGCAGTCAGTACCAAAGTTAAGCCAATTAGCGTGTACTTTACCGCGGGGCGATCGCCCACGCGTTGTTGATGACGTTGTCCAGATGCCATGTTATTTCCTCCGAATTAACGTCCGTGCAGGCGTTTCAGATAACGCCCTTGCCAAATATTGATGGCGAACAAAAGTACCAGCGAAGCGATCAATACCACTGAGGCAATGGCGCTTGCGGCAGGGAAGTCGAACTCTTGTAAACGCACAAAGATCATCAACGAAGTAATCTCACTGATGTAAGGCATATTGCCCGCGACAAAAATAACCGCGCCAAATTCACCTAAGCTTCGGGTAAACGACAGCGCCACACCTGTTACCAGTGCGGGCCATAGCGAAGGTAAAATAATGCGTTGAAACACCGACCAATCCGAAGCACCAAGGGTAATGCCTGCTTCTTCTTCCTCGGGTGCCAGTTCTTCCAGTACTGGCTGCACGGTACGTACTACAAAGGGAATACTGGTAAAGGACATCGCTACGACAATGCCTAGAGGCGTGTAAGCCACCTTGATGCCAAGCTCCGCCAGCAGCTGGCCATACCAACCGTTTTCGGCGTAAAGCGTTGCCAAGGTAATACCCGCGACCGCAGTCGGTAGGGCGAAGGGCAAATCTACCAAGGCATCTAAAATACGTTTGCCTGGAAATTCGTAACGCACCAACACCCAAGCCAGTAATAAGCCAAATAAGCCATTAAAAATCGAGGCAATCACCGCTGCCCAAATGGTGACCTTGTAACTGGCCACAACGCGTTCATCGGTAATCACAGACCAGTAATCGGCCCAGCTCATGCCAGCGGTTTGCATGATCAAACCGGTCATGGGTAATAGCAAAATTAAGCTGATAAAAAACAGCGAGCTGCCGAGGCTTAACCCAAAACCGGGTAACACTCGTTTATGGCGAGGCTTGGCGCTAGCAGCGCTTAAGGTGGTGGACATGGCAATCGCTCCTTGGCGAAATCAGTCGAGTCTTTCCAAGTCGTAGAAATGCAAACGCCGGACGTGGTGCGCCCGGCGAGAAAAAGCTAACAAAGTCAGTTGATTAGCGACGCTGAAGCTGGTCTAACTGCTTGCCGTTAGCAAAGATATCTTCCATCGCTTGTGGCCAGCCGCCCGCGATTTCCTCCACTGTTAGCAGTTTCACTTCAGGGAAACGGTCAGCCACTTCCGCTTTCACCACGTCGTTGTGGATACGGTAGTTAAAGCTTGCTAATAGACGCTGGGATTCTTCGCTGTATAGGTAGCTTAGGTACTCAGTCGATACATCAAAGGTACCGTTTTTCTTGGCGTTACGCTCAACTACCGCGACTGGGAACTCCGCTAGGATCGAGGTTTTAGGAACAACTACTTCGTAGTCATCAACGCCGTATTGCTGACGGATGTTATTGACTTCAGATTCGAAAGTAATCAATACGTCACCGATACTACGCTCAACGAATGTGGTGGTTGCGCCGCGACCGCCGGTATCAAAGACCGCAACGTTAGCCAGGAAGGTTTTCAAGAAAGCGTTTTGCGCATCCGTGTTGTCTTTACCGAACTGATCTTGAGCGTAGCCAAGTGCCGCTAGGTAAGTGTAACGACCGTTACCTGAGGTTTTCGGGTTCGGGAAGACCAAGCCCACGTCTTGTTTCGCTAGATCACCCCAGTCATGGATGTTCTTTGGGTTGCCTTTACGAACAAGGAACGCTGTTGTTGAGTAGTAAGGCGAGCTGTTGTTTGGCAGCTTTTGCTTCCAATCAGCAGGCACAAGGTTGCCTCGATCCGCCAAAATTTGCACGTCTGTGACTTGGTTAAAGGTTACCACATCAGCTGGTAGTCCTTGCAGGATTGAGCGTGCTTGCTTAGACGAGCCCGCGTGAGATTGCTTGATTTCAACCGTTTGACCGGTCTTTTCTTCCCAGTGCTTTTGGAACACAGGGTTGTAGCTTGCGAACAGCTCACGGGCGATGTCGTAAGACGTATTTAGGATGGTTTGGTCGGCAGCAGAGGCATTCACTGCAGAGCCAAGTAGTAGCGCGCCGGCTACTGATTTGATCAATTTTAGCTTCGATTTCATGGGGAATACCTGTTTGGTTAGCACCAGTGATTGATTATTGATCGATAGCTTAGTTAAAAGATTTTGTTATTACAAGAATGAAAAATGAAAGATTTTGGAATAAGCGGAATAATGCTGGGTTATGGCTTTAGTCGGCTGGTATGACAGAATTTCGCACGTCAATGTGCATGGATTAAGGATGTTTGGGGTGAGTTAAGGCTGCATTTTGCATTTTTTAGTTGATTACGTTAACTAACCCCCTTGCTCAAAAAAATCATCGAGCTGTGCAAACTATAAAAACTAAAACCACCTTTAACTAGTGGGCAATCCATATCAATGAGGCATCCATGAACACACTATTTCGACGCTCTATTTTAAGCATTGCGCTAACCGGTTTGAGTGCCACGGCAATCGCTGGCACAACCATCAGCGTGACTTCTCAATTACCAGAAACTCACCCAGTGAGCCAAAACTGGATCGACTTTGGTAAATTGATCGAAGAAAAATCGGATGGCGAGCTAAGCATTCAGCTTTTCCCATCGGCACAGCTTTTTAAAGACAAAGAAGTACCTGAAGCCGTGGGCTCAGGTGCGATCAGCGCGGGCACAACATTTATTGGTCGTTTCGCGGGTTCGGTACCTGCGGTAGACGTGATTGCTGTGCCATTTATGTTTAATAGTGAAGATCATATTCGTAAGGTGGTAGCGCCAGGTTCAGAGCTTCGTAAAACCATCGATAGTAAAATCCTAGCAGAAACCGGTGCTCGTGTACTGTGGTGGCAAGCTTTCGGCCGTAACGTATACCTAAGCAACGGTGAGCCAATCGTTGAGCCTGCGGACATCGAAGGTAAGAAAATCCGTACCTACGGTAAAATCCATGGTTGGACCGCAGAGGCTTTGAATGCAGCACCTGCTTTGTTATCTGCATCGGAACAATTTTTGGCGTATCAACAAGGTGTCGTGGATGTCGGCATGACCGCAGTATCGGCTGTTAAATCACGTAAGCTATACGAAGTTATGGATAACATGACGCTGACTTTCGATAGTGCGGTGGAATTCGTGGCAGTTATAAACAATGATTTATACGAAAGCTTGTCTTCGGAAGAACAGCAGATCATTGATGAGGCTGCGAAAACTGTTGAACAGCAGTTACGTGACAAAATTTATGCACAGGAAGCCGCCACTGTAGAAGAAATGAAGGGCTACATGAATGTTGTCGAGCTAACGGATGCCCAGCGTGCTGATTGGCAAAAAGCCACTCAATCGGTAGTGGATCGTTTTGTCCAAGAAACTGGCGCAACTGGTGCGGAAGCGGTCAAAGCGATTCGTTCAGTCCAGTAATCGAACACGCCTGTTATAGCGGCCAGCGAGAAGGGCTGGCCGCGTCGTTTATTATTTCCCTATCAGGAGAAACACATGTTTTTACGTGTGATTGATACGGTTTCCGAATGGACTGGGAAACTGTGTGCTTGGAGCTTTTTTGCGGTGGGTTGTTTTATTACCTATGAAGTAGTGATGCGCTATGTTTTTAATGCGCCGACGATTTGGGTGGATGAAATCAGTCGTGTGTTGATGGTGTGGTCGGTGTATCTCGCCGCAGCCTTCGCCCTTAAGCACAAAGAAATGGTGGTCATTGATCTGGCCTTTCGTACCCCAGGAACACTGGGACGTAAACTGTGTGACAGCTTTGCGATTCTGTTTATGTTTGTCTTCGCCACGTTGGCTTGCTATTTCGGCTTCCAACTGTGGCTGAAATCAGCGCTTGCTGGACACACTACCGATAGTTATTTAGCGCTACCGAAATGGTTTACCCATGCGCCAGTTTGGTTAGGTACGGGCTTATTGACTCTGCAAGGTCTGGCTGAATTGGTGCGTATTTGGACGCAAACACCTGAAGAGCAAACGACACAACAGGGAGCGGCGCATTAATGGAAGCTTTATTTATTCTAGTGGCGCTGTTGGCCCTATTAGTTCTACGCACGCCAGTGGCGTTTGCGCTTGGTGGTTTGGGGATTATTCTATTGGCGCTGAAGGGCTTGCCAATGGTTGGTGTGCCACAGCGTCTATATGGTGCCATGGACAGTTTTGAGCTACTAGCCGTCCCCATGTTCCTATTAATGTCGAATGTGCTATTACGCGGTGGTGTTGGCAAAGATCTGTATTCTGGGGTACAAGCGTGGGTAGGGCATTTACCGGGTGGCCTAGGTGTCGCGACTATTATGTCTTGTACCTTGTTTTCTGCGATTTCCGGCTCTTCGGTGGCGACCGCCGCGACGATCGGTACCATTGCCATTCCAGAAATGATCAAACGTGGCTACGACCGTAAGTTTGTGTTTGGCATGTTAGCCGCTGGCGGTACCTTAGGCATTCTGATCCCGCCATCGATTCCATTGATCATCTATGGCATTGTGTCAGAGTCGTCGATCAAAACATTGTTCCTAGCAGGTGTTGGCCCTGGCTTGTTCTTGGCATTGGCGTTTATTGTCTATGGCGTGTTGTTCTCGCGCTTCTCCAGCCAATATCAAGCCATGCCGAAAGTGGACTGGCCTGAGCGAATTCGAGCGTCTTTAAAAGCATTGCCAACGGTATTGCTGGCAGTGTGTATTATCGGATCGATTTACGCTGGTATTGCCACGCCATCTGAAAGTGCGGGCTTAGGTTTTGTGATTGCCTTAATCATTACCTTTGCCATGGGGCGTATGAACTGGCAACTGCTGAAAGAGAGCGTGGAAAACACTCTAAAAACCACAGTGTTGGTGATGCTGATTGTGGCAGGGGCGAAAGTATTCTCTTATGCCATTACCTTGTACATGTTGCCACAAACCATCAGCATGATTTTAACGCAGAACATTTCCACGCCGGGCTTGTTTATTCTGGCCGTGGGCTTGGTGTTGTTCTTGATTGGCTTCTTCCTTGAAAGTCTATCGATGCTGCTGATCATGGTGCCTGTGTTGTTACCGGCAGTATTAAATATGCACATCGACCCGATCTGGTTCGGCATCTTCTTTGTGGTGTTGATTGAAACCGCTTTGATTACGCCACCGGTGGGTATGAACTTGTTTATCATCCAAGGTGTGGCGAAAGCGTCTCTGGAAGAGGTCTCTAAAGGTGCCTTGCCATTTGCGATCATTATGATCCTAACGGCAGTGTTGCTTTGGTTCTGGCCTGATCTGGCCTTGTACATTCCTTATCAGTTAGCGCGTTAAACCTGCGCTTTGCTGCTGACGTCGATACTGAGACTTACTCAGTATCGACGTCATTTCTTCTAGTTCTTATTCTCATTCACCAAAACGACCGATCTTTACACTTCCTTAAGGAAGCCTGATATGCATCAAGCTATTATCGAGGCTTATAGCGATAATGCTTATCAGATTCACTTGTAAGGTTAGTTCGTTGTCATGGTGTTAGCAGCTCTTCCCAAAGGCCAATTGGCCCACGTCCACAAGGTGGAACATCCACAGTTTGAAATGAAACAGCAGCTGGAAGCGCTTGGCTTTGATGCCGGAGAGTCGGTGTTGTTGGTCAATGTGGCGCCATTTGGTGATCCGCTACAGGTCAAAATCGGCCAAACCTTGGTGTCGATCCACCGTCGTGACGCCGAACATATCCATCTTTGTTCACCTAACTGTCAGGATAATCACTAGATGTCTCTCCATATTACGCTGGTGGGGAATCCCAATACGGGGAAAACCACGCTGTTTAATAAACTGGCAGGGACACGCCAAAAAGTCGGTAACTGGTCCGGTGTGACGGTTGAGTGTAAAACCGGTCATTTCCAAGCCACAGATAAGGTGGCGATGACGGATTTGCCGGGTATTTACAGCTTTGCTAAAGAAACCGGTGGCGCCGATGAATGGGTAGCACGTCGCTTTCTAAAAGGCGAACAATACGATGTCATCATCAATGTGGTGGATGCCACCAACCTGAAACGCAATCTGAAATTAAGCGCCGAATTAGCACAGCTTAATCGCCCTATGATTGTGGTGCTGACCATGACCGATATTGCCGCCAATATGGGGCAGAAGCTCGATTTGGCGCGTTTGGCCTTTAACCTAGGTGTGCCCGTGATTGACGGCCAAGCGTTATCAGTGAAAGCACTGCAGTTGGCCATTGAAGAACAAGCGCAAAACTTACTGGCCGAGCCTTTCTATCAAGCTCCGCGACCGGCGCGGCAGTGGTTAGAAGGCGTGATTGAAAGTCAGCCACCACGTCGCTCCATGACCGATAAAATCGATAGCGTAGTGCTCAACCCTTGGCTTGGCATTCCGCTGTTCTTGTTTGCTATGTACGCTATGTTTGCCATCGCGATTGGTGTTGGCTCCTTGTTTATCGATCCGATCGATACGCTAGCAGGTTATTGGTTTGTCACCTTGCCTAGCCATTGGCTCAGTGTTTGGCAGGCGCCGGATTGGCTGATTACCGTATTAGCCGATGGCATCGGTGGCGGGATTCAGCTGGTGGCGGGCTTTATTCCCGTGATTGGTTTCTTGTACTTGTGCTTAAGTGTGTTGGAAGACAGTGGTTATATGGCCCGTGCGGCCTTTATTGTCGACCGTTTAATGATGTCGATTGGTTTGCCGGGACAGGCGTTTATTCCACTTTTGCTGGGCTTTGGCTGTAATGTGCCATCGATTATGGCGACTCGTAGTTTGACCAATACTCGCCAGCGCATGCTAACCATGGCGATGGCGCCGTTTATGTCTTGTGGTGCCCGTCTAGCGGTATACGCCATGTTTGTGGCGGTGTTCTTTAAAGCCAATGCTGGGCTGATTGTGTTTGGTTTGTACTTGATGGGCATTGTCGTGGCGGTCGGCACGGCTTGGCTGTTTCGCAAGCAACTGTTCCACCATGTACAGGCCAGTGTGTTGATGGAAATGCCTCATTATCACCGTCCGCGTTTAAATAACGTCGGCCTATCGAGCTGGCATAAAATCAAAGGCTTTATTATGCGCGCTGGCAAGACCATTGTTTTGGTCTCGGCGGTGTTAACCGTACTGAACTCGGTGCCATCATGGCGCACGCTGGATGAAGGCGGCAAAGTGTCGGCGCTGGCGGAAGTGGGGCAAGTCATTACACCAGTATTTGAGCCGATTGGGATGGGCTCGGATAACTGGCCTGCTGCGGTGGGTATCTTTACTGGCGTGTTAGCCAAAGAAGCAGTCGTCGGCACCATGGATGCTTTGTATTCCTCGGCGGTGCCTGTTGTGACCGCTGACTATGTGTCGCCATTAGAAAACTTACAGACTGTGGCAAGCGTATTGTGGGCAAACCTTGCGGGCATTTGGGACACGGTTGCAGACCCGCTAGGCTTTGCCACGGTAGGTGATCCTGCGACTCAAGCCGAGAGTGTTACCCAGCAACAGATGATTGCGCTCTTTAGTGGCTGGCAAGGCGCCTTTGCCTACCTAGTGTTTGTACTCTTGTATACGCCTTGTGCCGCAACCATTGGGGCCTTGGTGAAAGAAGGCGGTGTGCTTTGGACCAGCGTGATTGTGGCGTGGAGTACCTCTATTGCTTATATTGCGGCACTGCTGACCTATCAGCTATTAACACTTTCGACGCACTGGCTGGTGTCACTGGAATTTATGCTGGCAGGGGTGTTGGTACTGGCGCTGTGGGTAATCGCGTTAAAACACTGGATTCGACCAAAGCTGGATAAATCCATCATCGCAGTTGGCTAACAAAGCTTGATGTACATCGCCTGTCTGACTGTTTGTCGCACCGCTCGCATAGGATTGCAGTATAGTGGTGCTTCAACAGGAGACCTTTATGAATTTATCCCCGCAGAAGCTGATCGTTTTAATCGCTGTGAAGGTGATTGTACTAACCCTGATTACTTTTGGTATTGTCCTCTGGGCGTAGCCGCTAGTTTAGTAACTGATTGGTTTCAATGATCTTTTTGAAGTAATTCATGAGCTGCTTGTAATTCTGCGTTTGGTGCTCAAAACATTCCTTGTGGCACAGCTCAATGGTACCGTCCACTTCTGTGCCAGTGGCATTTTCATGAAAATGCACGCACACTCTACGGCCATCGTGAAAGTTCAGCTCAATCAGACGCAGCAGTTTTAGGCGTCTAAACACCCCACTGAAATCCAATACTTCACTGCCATCCATACGTTCAATTCGATAGTGAAAGCGGCCACCTTCGTGCAGATCGACCTCTGCTTTGGGGCAAATCCAATCAAAGGCACCAGAGTTCCATTGTTGAATCACTGCGGGGGTTGTCCATGCTTCCCATACCGTTTCGAGCGGTGCTTTGATTTGTGCTGCGACAGTAATTTCCATGTCGTTATACTTCCTCTAAATCCATGAGAACTAAATTTATAGATGAGATAACGGTGTCTGTCGAGTGGCTTTACTCAAGATGTCTGCAACGAATGTGCGAGAATCGTGGAAGTGTATTATTAGAAAAAATTATGGCTCAATAAAGAGGCTGAGACCTTATTATTGAGCCATGCATTGCACATCAAAGGTGCGCTTTTTAGTTTTTAGGGAGTGCGTAAGGGCCTTCGAGTAAGCCCTTTTGTGGATTGTAAATCGCTTGATTAACCGCCATCCGTGAAACCTCCTCAGTTTGATCGGAAATCGAGTTAGCGATTTGAGTGGCGACGGCGGAAAGCAGATTGCCAATCAGATTATTGCTGCCGGAATCGGAGCTGCGTGCGGCACTGATACTTGCATCCCACAGTTGCACGCCAGTTCTCGCATCCACCAGGCGTATGCTGACATTGACCACGGTATTGGATGAGATGATGTTGTACTTCTGCCCCCAGTCGTTGATGGTGGTATAAAGCACGGCATCGGCACCAATGTTCTGATAGATCTTATCCAGTGGCACTAGGTTCATTTCTTCTGGTGTCGGCAGTCCGTTTTCCTTCATAAAGGCATCGATCACTGCCACCGGAAACACATAGTAGCCTTTGTTACCTAATGGCCGAGAAATGGTCGACAGATAAATATAAGGTGCGTTTACCTCAAGGGATTGGTTGGCTGGCGGAATCACCACGATCGAGCGAGGCTTAGCCGCGATCAGCGCATCATAATTGTAGGGCGGCGGCGTGGCACAGCCCGTTAAAACGAGGCTCAATAAGAGTGCCAGCAAGGTCCAAGGTTTAAACAACCATTTCATTATCGCTTGGCTCCTTCTAGACGCTGCAACATGCCATCAATCAAGACTGCGGACTCAGGGAACAAGGTCTTTTCAATGACAAACTCGGACTTGGCTTGGGCCATATTGCCCTCCATGGCATACATGTAACCCAAATGTGCGTGAATCCCTGGCGCGATACGAACGCCATTCGCCTCGGCTCGTTCAATATCTTCGGTTAACAGAGCGATTTGCGTGCCGCTGTCGGCACTGCCTGGCTCCATATACATGCCGTAGAGAAGGGGCTCGTAATGGCCCCAATAAAAGGTCGGTTTGCTGGTGCTACAGCCACTGACTAACAGCGTTAAGCCAAGTGCACCTAACACTTTTGGCAACATCGAAACACGAATCATAAAGTGTTATTCGCCTTATTGTTGAACTTGCCACACGCCACTTTCGAGGTCGCGTACCATATTGTTAACGGCTTCGGTGATGGCGTAGTTCAGGACTTTGCCGTTCAGGGTGGCATCGTAGCCAGCACTTGAACCAAAGCCGACCACTTCACGGTTGCTTAGCTCATATTCGCCCGCCGCTTGCGTCGAGTAGACGATTTCACCATTGATCACATCGACAATGTTCACACTGACCTTGGCGTAGGCGGTTTGGGTCTTGCCTGAGCCTAGGATGCCAAACAATTGCTTATCGCCCGTCACTTTACGACCAAACTCGGTGACATCGCCACTGATGGTATAACGCGCGCCGGTTAGCTTTTGCGTCACACCGTTAAGCTCAGCTTCGCGCTGCAGTGTGTCTAGGTTTTCACGGTCGACTACTTTGAAACGATTGGTTTGCTGCAAGTGGGTTTTCAGAATGGTTTTGGCTTGGTTTCCAAGCTTATCGGTATCGCTTGAGAACAGTCCCTGCATGTACGAAGAACGGTTCTGGAAGTTGCCCACCACTAAGGTTGTCTTGGCACCAGTATAATCGGTGCGGTAGGTAGTCACGGTTTCTGACTCAACCGCGCGATGGGTTTGCGTCGCAGAACAACCGGCAAGGGTAATGAGGGTCGCAGCCGCAACACTAACAAGCGCGATTTTAGAGGGTTTAAAGCGGTTTACTTTCATTGTGAACTCCATGTTTGCCCACTGGTCAGTTCGTTAACCAGGAACGATTAAGCGTAGGTGAAGTCTTTTTCCTTCAGGCGTCTTTGCACTAAAAGTAATCTAAAACGCAGCATTTTGACAGCTAGCCTTGAGGCTCTTTTGATGAATTAGAGAGGCTTATTTTTACTCTAAAGAATCTAGCTTAGCGGAAAATTAAGGTAAGAAGAGCATCTGGATTATTACCCTTTTGTATTGAGGCATTAATGCGCCGCTAGCTCGCTGTAGAAATTTGGGTTTTCTTGGATGGTGGCGAGGACTTTTGCAGCCAATCCAGTGGGATTACGACGTTTACTTTCCCAGCTTTTAATGGTGTCTAAGCTAGTCCCTAGAGCATTGGCAAATTCCTTCTGAGACACCTGTAACTGTTGGCGGATTGCTTTGACATCGGCAATTTCGTAGCGCGTAGCGCGGTAGTTGTCTGATTCTGATCTTTCTATTTCTAGTGCCTGTTCAAGGGATTCTTTTAGTTCATCGAACATTGTCATTTTGCTTAGCCTCGTGTTGTAGTTGCTCAGCGAGTTTCTTCAACATCAGTTTTTCTTGTTCGCTTAGGTTATCTTTCTGTTGTTTGATGTATGCGAGCAAGAAGTAGATTCTTTCTTTTGTGGCAATAAAGTAGATCACTCTAGCGCCGCCGCTTTTGCCTTGATGCCCAATGGCTAAGCGTATTTTCCTCAAGCCGCCAGTACCTTGGATGACATCGCCCCTAGTTGGTTGTGCGATGAGCTCGACCTGAAGTTTTCTAAGTTCTTCATCCGTTGCTATGGCCTTAATCTGCCGCGTGAAAATAGGCGTTTCGATAAATTCTATCGCGTGACTCATATAACAAATCCTTTTGTTTTGAGTTAGGTGTACATTGTACTCCTTAAGGAATAATAGTTTAGAAAAAAACGGGCATCAAGTATTGCGTCTTGCAACTCAAAAATATAGTGTACTAGTACATTGATACATCAAGGTACGCCTTTGTGCAGAATTTGATTCATTACTTTTTAGACACCCCTGATGCTGAGGCGATGGCGCAGAAGTTAAATGCTCTGTTAACGCCGAATGAGATCAGCGAAATGCAGCGCCGTTTACAGATTTTTGCGCTGCTAGAAGAAGGCGTGTCACAACGAGAAATTGCCAAACAGTTAGGTGTGGGGATTGCGACCGTAACCCGTGGTTCCCGCGCATTAAAGGAATTAAAAGATCATGAGTAACCTTCCGCCACGCATCGAGCTGCCACGTAAGCCTAAATACGTGACCATCAGCTCGAACTGTGACTTTTTCGGCATGTTTAAGAAAGTCGAAAAGCAATTTGCCAACTGCTTTATGTTGGAATCCCTGGGTGAAGAGAGTTACATCTCTCGTCATTCCATTATTGGTTTCGATCCAGAGAAATTGCTGTGGGCAGAAGGCAATACTTTGTTTATCCAAGAGCGTGACGGCGACACAGCGTCCTACGAGTCGGATAACCCATATTACTTGCTGCGCAGCATTGTGCCGCAGAACATTATCTCCCGTGGTTATGCGGGTGGTTTAACGGGTTACATCGGCTACGATGCTATGAACTACTTCGAGCCAACGCTTAATCTACAAACCAGTGATATGTTTGATGGCTTCCGTTTTGGCTTGTACAAAGACGGTCTGATCTTGGACAAAATGACGGGACAGGTGTTCTACTTCTACTACGACCAAGATCGCTCTGAGCTGGTGCAGTCATTGTTGGATGCTCCGGTGCCAGAAAATGGTCCATTGGTCGTAACGCCAGCGGGTGAATCTATGACCCGCGAAGAGCACGCGCAAGCGGTGGCGAAAGTGAAGCAGGACATCATTGACGGTAAGATCTTCCAAACTGAAGTCGGCTTTAAAAAGTGGTTCGACCTAGAAGGCGACACCATTGGTATTTACGAGCAGATGCGCATCGTTAACCCATCGCCACAGATGTACTACCTCAAGTTTGGTGAGCAAAAAGTCATTGGCGCGAGTCCTGAATTATTGTTCCGTCTTCGCCAAGGGGAAATGGAAACCTTCCCGCTAGCGGGCACAGCAAAACGTGGTGCGGATGAGAAAGAAGACGTAGCGTTGGCCCGTGCTCTGTTGAACGATCCTAAAGAAATCGCCGAGCACAATATGATCGTTGATCTTCACCGTAACGATATTGGTCGTGTGGCACGCTTTGGTACGGTCAAAGTACGCTCTTTGATGGACATTAAACGCTTCAGTCACGTACAGCATATTTCCAGTGAAATTGTTGGCATTATCGCCGACGATCAAGATATGTTCTCTGCATTAGCCAGTAACTTCCCAGCGGGTACCTTGACCGGTGCACCGAAAATCGAAGCCATGAAAATCATCGACGATATGGAAGGTGACGGTCGCGGTCCTTACGGTGGCGCGGTGGGCCAGTTCTCCTTTAACGGTGACTGTAACTTTGCCATTCCGATTCGTACCGTGTTCGCGAAAGGCAATAAAGCTTATGTACAAACCTGTGGCGGCAACGTATATGACTCCAATGCAGAAGGTGAGTACGAAGAGATTCAACGTAAATTTGCTGGCACCAAGCGCGTGCTAGATCAATTCGCACCAGCGCAGTAAGGGCTTAGCAGATGAAAGTGTTAATTATCGATAACTACGACTCGTTTACTTACAACCTGTACCAATACATCGGTGAAATTCTGATGGCGGCACAGAGCAAAGGTGAGCTAGAAAAGTTCGATGTGGTGGTGAAGCGTAACAACGAAGTAACGCTAGCGGATATCCAAACTATTCAGCCGGATCGCATTATTATCTCTCCAGGACCAGGTTCCCCAGACGATGAGGCCTACTTTGGTGTTTGTGCGGAAGTGATTCGTGAATTGGGCAAAACCATCCCATTAATGGGCGTTTGCTTGGGTATGCAGGGGATTTGCCATGTATTTGGCGGCAAGGTGGTCAAAGCGCATGTGCCGATGCACGGTAAAGTGAGCCCGATCAGCCATAACGCACAAGGTATCTTCCACGATATTCCTGACCAGTTAGAAATCATGCGCTACCACTCTTTGATGGCTGAGCCAGAAAGCCTACCTGAGTGCTTGGAAGTGAGTGCCGTAGTCGGTGATCTGAAAGTTGAAGACTTCGATAACCATGCCGTGATTCACCAAGGTGGTGATTACGAAATTATGGGCGTGCGTCATAAGGAATACCCGATCCAAGGTATTCAGTTCCACCCAGAATCCTTCGCCACCGAAGGTGGTCGCGATCTGATTAAGAACTTCCTTTTTCAGATGTAGAAAGTAAATGTAAAGAGCAGGCGTAACCTGTAAGAAAGTTTCTAAAGCCGAGTAGTGCACGCTGCTCGGCTTATTTATTCTGGAAACTTCTGCTTCATATGCAAGATACGCAGAATCTTGATATGGCTTTGATCAAGGTGGTATAGCACTAACAGCGACACATCGGGAATAATCAGCATCCTGCCTTTTTGATTTGGCTTCACCACGCCCATTTGGGGGTGCTCGATCAGAAGTTTGATCTTCTCAACCAGTAGATAGTCGGTTTTATCCGCGGCGATGGGGTTAAATTCGTATAAAAACTCATAGAGCCGTTTACGATCCTCGAGGGCGTCCTTTTCCCATAAAATTATACTCATCCCTTAGCCTTAAGGGCGGCTTTGAAAGCCTTCATCTCGGCCTCTGCTTGCTCAGCTTCCACAAATTCAGCTTGCTTTGATTCAAGCTTGTCAAAGGCCCGTTCAACTTGTTCCGCTAACCATTGATCGTGTGATAAACGCTTGCGTTGCTGCTCTGCCAGCTGCTCTGTGAGTGCGCGGCATGCACCGCTCAGTGTGGTGCCTTGGCTTTCCGCCATCATTTGGGCAAGTCGTTTGGTCTCTTCATCCACGCGAAATTGAATACGTGTTTCCATAACTTGGTCTCATCAGAAGTCTGTCTGACAAATGTTAGCACAGGATATCTGGTGAGGAGGTTTTTTCTCTCGTTAGCATGGTTTTTGCTTTAAAATACAAACTAACCAATTAGTTAAGTTTTCTAAAATGGCAAAGCCTTGCTAAGTTTTAGAGACTCATCAATAAAAAATATTCCAGTGAAAAAAACATTGAGAGAAGCCTTGAGTAAGGGGAGAGACATGACCAGCTCTGAAGCATTATTAGACTTGGCAATGAAAATGCCAAAGGCGGAGCTGCATTTGCATATCGAAGGCACGTTCGAGCCCGAGCAGATGTTCGCCATCGCCCAACGTAACCAAGTGGCGCTTAAATATAATTCAGTGGAAGAGTTAAAAGCCGCCTACCAATTTGAAAATCTACAGGACTTTTTGGACCTGTATTACCAAGGTATGTCAGTGTTACTCAAAGAGCAGGACTTCTATGACCTGACCATGGCCTACTTAAAGCGTGTGCACGAGGACAATGTGGTGCACGTGGAAATCTTCTTTGACCCACAAGGGCATCTAAGCCGCGGTGTCAGCTTTGAAACGCAAATCAAAGGCATTCATGGTGCCCTCAAGGACGCAGAGCGGGATTTAGGCATTACCTTTAAACTGATTATGTCATTCCTACGCCACTTAGATGAAGCCAGTGCGTTTGAGACATTAAATCTGGCGAAGCCATATCTAGAATGGATCGACGGCGTTGGCTTAGACAGTTCCGAAGTGGGCCATCCGCCAATCAAATTTGAAAATGTATTTCGCGAGTGTAAGGCACTAGGCTTGCCAGTCACTGCCCATGCGGGTGAAGAAGGACCGCCAGAATACGTGTGGCAAGCCTTGGACGTGATTGGCGTGGATCGTATTGATCATGGGAATCGTGCGCTTGAGGACACTGACCTCGTGGCCACCATTAAGCATAAAGGCCTGACTCTGACGGTGTGCCCACTGTCAAATTTGAAGTTATGTGTGGTCGATACCCTAGAAGATCATCCAATTCGCAGCATGTTGCGTTTAGGTTTAAATGCCACGGTAAACTCAGACGATCCAGCCTATTTCGGTGGCTATATGAATGATAACTTCCATGCATTAGTCACCCAAACACAGCTGACAAGAGAAGAACTGTTTGCTTTAGCGTGCAATGCGTTTGAAGGAAGTTGGTTGGATGCGGAAACAAAGCAGCAACATCTGCATACTATTAAACAGATGTTTGACCAAGTGCCTTAGGCACTTGGTTGTTCGTCTTGATGTTCTTGTAGAATTTGGTAGAAGTCGTCTTTGACTTGGTTAAAGTGCTCGACCAAATTGGGGTCAAATTGGCTGCCACTGAGTTCATTGATGTAGGCCTCAACCTGTTCTTTGCTCCAAGCATCCTTGTAAGGGCGAATGGAAGAGAGCGCATCATACACATCACATAGGGTTACAATACGGCCATAGAGAGGGATTTCTTCGCCTTTCAAACCATATGGGTAGCCGCTGCCATCCCATTTTTCATGGTGGCTTAGCGCAATCACACTAGCGGCTTTCAACAGCTCTGACTGGCTATCTGCTAGGATTTGCGCCCCTGCTTCAGCATGGCTTTTCATGATGGCGAATTCTTCTTCGGTCAAGCGTCCAGGCTTGAGGAGAATGGTATCCGAGATGGCAATTTTGCCCAGATCATGTAGCGGCGCGGTGAGGGCAATGAGTTCACATTCTCGTTCCGATAGCCCCATTTGGGTGGCGATACGGCGACAATATTCGCCCACGCGAATAACGTGGTTGCCGGTCTCGTTATCGCGAAATTCTGCAGCTAACGCTAAGCGTTCGATGATTTCTAGACGGCTAAGCGCCAATTCCTGGGTGCGTTCTTGAACTTGTTGCTCTAACTCTTTGGCGTAATTGGCCAGCTTCAGCTGAGACGCCACACGAGCTTTTAAAATAGCAGCACTAAACGGCTTAGAAATGAAATCAACCGCCCCTAGGTCAAAGCCCCGTTGCTCGTCTTCATGACTGTCCATCGCAGTTAAGAAGATGATTGGGATTTTGTTCAGTTTCGGGTTGTCTTTAATGCGTTGGCAAACTTCGTAACCGTCCATGTGGGGCATCATGATGTCGAGCAAGATCAGATCGACTTCAAAGCGTTCGAGAATCTTGAGCGCCAAAGGGCCTTGATTGGCAGCCTTAATGTCATATTGCTCATTAAGGATATTGCTGATGACATCTATGTTATCGGCAATATCATCGACTACGAGGATGGTCGCTTTGTTTTCTCGCGCACTCATGTGATGGAATCCATTAATTTACTTAAGATCTTGGCGGCATCTTCAAAGTTATAGTCGTTTAATTGTACTTCGATATGCGCTAAATCGTTATATATGTTGGTATCCCTTTGTTCAACTATTAACTGACGAATCTTTGCGTTGGCTTTGGTATCGAAAGCATCGATCAAGGTCATCAGTTCATCACAGTCTGAGCGTGAAAGGGTATGAGCTTTAGCAGACGTGATCGCGCTTGAATCTTTTGCTGCTGGCGAATCGACGATTAACGTTGAGATACGTTGGCAAATAAGGCGGATTTCATCAGCCATGCTCTGCAATGTTTGCGGATCCACAGTTTCTTGTTTGGCATCTAACTCAAGCTGAGAGGCTTGTTCAAACACGGTTTGTGCACCTAGGTTACCAGCAACCCCTTTGATAGTATGCATAATGCGCACAAGGGTATTAAAGTCTGATCGCTCCAAGCCCTCTTGTGCTTCTTTTAAGTGTTGTTCGGCACTGTCTTTAAAGGACTTCAGTAGTTGCAGATAGAAACTCGCTTCCACACCTAGGCGCTCTAACGCCTGCGCGACATTAATGTTTGGCAAGGTGTCGATCAGTGTTTGTTCCAAGCTATCGATCGGCTCAGGACTGGCTTCGACAACGGCAACTTGGTCCGATGCCTGGCCAATATTCAGCAGGCTCTGCATCACATCGATCAGCTGCTGGCGCTTGATCGGTTTAGACACATGATCATTCATGCCCGCTTGCAAGGCTTTTTGAATATCCTGATGTGCCGTATTGGCGGTCACTGCGATGATGGGGAGATCCTTATAGATGCCACCGAGGGCGCGAATACCACGACAGGCTTCATAGCCATCCATGATCGGCATTTGAATATCCAACAAGACTAAATCAAAGTCTTGTTGTTGGACGGCTTTAATGGCATCGCGACCGTTATCGACGATATGGAATGTCACGCCCCAGTGTTTGAAGATCTCGCTGATCACCAGTTGGTTAATTTCATTGTCTTCTGCAATTAGGATATTGAGCGCTGCCAATTTGCTCGGTAGTGCTTCCGATGTACTGCTCTGGGGCTGATGCTCATGAGTCTGGAACGGTAGCATGGTCTCTAATAGAGATGACTGGCTAATAGGCGGAGCCAGTAGCATGACAGAAGGGTGCCAAGCTTGCGTACTACTGAGGTCTTGGCCATGATCAATCACAATGACGTTCTTCAAATCTTGACTGCTATCAAACTGATTTAAGCGGCCCAGTAGCGCATCCAGATCTGGATTGATTTGGTAGCAATCGACGATTAAATAATCGAACGTATTGGTGCTTGAAAGCCAAGAAAAAGCCTCGTCACGAGTACTGGCTACATTAAGCTGCATATTGAAGGCGTTGGCGTAACGAATGTAGTTTTGACGACTGATACCCACATAGTCGATCAATAGAATACGGCGTTTGTTCAACGTTTCTCGCACATCTTTTGGTAGCAGATCCGCTTCGTCTCTATCCACTTTAAGAGAAAGGCTGAAGCGGAAAATGCTACCTTCACCGAGTTTACTTTCTACGCTAATTTGGCCGCCCATCAAGCCCACAAGGCTCTTACAAATAGACAGACCTAAGCCCGTACCACCGTATTTACGAGTGGTCGACACATCCGCTTGGGTAAACGGCGAGAACAGACGGCTAATCTGCTCCTCGGTCATTCCGGCACCAGTATCATGTACAGAGAACTCAAGCTCGGCAAATTCGAGTTTAGTGCGCAACAGTTTAACGTAAACAATCACTTCACCGGAGCTGGTGAATTTCAGTGCGTTGCTGACTAGGTTACTCAAAATCTGACCAATGCGCAGTGGGTCACCAATAAAGTGGTTTGGTACATTGCTTTCAATGCCGGTGAGCAAGTGAATACGTTTGGTCTTAGCAATGCTCTGATGAACGTAGGCGTACTCTTCAAGCACTCGCTCTAACGTGAAGGGGATTTCTTCTACATCAAGTTTTCCTGCTTCCATTTTCGAGAAGTCGAGAATGTCATTAATGATACGTAGTAGGTTGTTAGCAGAGCTGTTTACCTTGCGCATAAGGTCCTGCTGGTTCACCTTATCTGGCGATGCTAAGCAGGCATCGGTTAGACCAATGATGGCATTCATTGGTGTACGAATTTCGTGGCTAATATTAGCAATAAAGCGGTTTTTAGCTTCCGCTGCTTGATGGGCTTCTTTGAGGGCTTCTTCTAAAATGCTGGCAATGACACGTGTTTCGGTGATATCAGTACGAATAGCGATATAGCGCTCTACTTTTCCAGAAGTGCCCTTAATTGGCAGAATCGTTGCGTTTACCCAATAAATACTTCCATTTTTACGGAAGTTTTTGATTTCCCCTGACCATACCTTACCGTTGGCGATGGTGCGCCAAAGCTGTCGGAAGAAATCTTTTGAGTGCTCATCAGACTTTAACAGTCGATGGTTTTGGCCAATCAACTCTTCGCGGCTGTAGCCCGAAATCTCACAAAGCTTATCGTTTACATAGGTAATGTTACCGCGCTGATCGGTGATGCTTACGATCGCGTGTTCGTCTAGGGCTTGCTTTTGATAACCTACTTCATTAAGTAGTTCGGCGATATGGGTCTTATTGGTAATGTTGCTTAATACCGCTTTGCTGATCAGCTTAGCCAGTAGCAAACTCGCGACTAACAAGAAGCCAATAATACCGATTTCCCAACCACGGATGTAAATTGCTGGGTATTCTGTCTTCACCGCTAGACGCAAAGCCGGTACAAAGGATTCGCTAGAATTCGCAAAACTAGTCGGTAATTCAGCACTGTTCAGAATATGGGTTTGGCGCTCATCGAAATACACAGTATCCGGAGAAAAGTGCTCTTGGTTCAGGTCAATAAAGCGGAAGCGCGTTACTGACAGTAGGTGCTCCCATGAGTTAGGAGAACCTAAATCGATCAGCACTCGATTCGCTTCATTAAGCAGGAAGACTTGGCTGTTATTCGGGAAAAACTGCTTCAGCAAATCAATCAAATGATCAAAGCTATAGGTGAAGACCAGCAAACCTTTACGGTGTTTACTATCGTCGAAAATAGGCTCACCGAGCTTCAGTATCGGTTTAAGGGGGTATTCTGGCATGGAGTCTTTGCGCGCCAACCCCACTTGTGAAATAAAGAATTCATTTGGGTCTAGGGACTGGCCTAAACGATGCTCTAGCGTGTGGTTGATCTTGCCCAGCTGGCTTAGGTAATCGCCCGTGACAAAGATAGGCGTACTCAAACTATTGTCCATCCGCGCTATTTCTTGGCCGTCTTCATCCAACACTGAAATGTAGCGGTAGCGTTCTGAAGACAAGCTGTAGCCTTCAAAGAAGTATTGCAGACGTTTGCGGTAAGTGGGGTTTTCTAGAATGATATCGGGATCAATCCCCATGACCTGTTTGACGCTGTGTACATCATCGACCAGTTTTTCTAATTCATTATGAATGGCGTTGGTAGCGTTGCGGATACTGACAGCGGTAACGCTGTGGGTTTGGCGTAATGAGGAGGTCCATTGCAGCCAAAACATCATAGTCAACAGCAATAAAGCTAACGAAAATAAGGCGATAAACGCCTGCCAAAATGTATGTGAAGCGGCTCTTACATAGAGTAAATCTTGTACATATTTCAGTTCACTGCCCAGATAGCGTGTGTAAAAGTTTGAACCGAGTAGCACTGTACTAACAAAACAGCTTAACACTGCGATGGTCAACATGAATTGCTCACGAGAGACGGTGATCGCATCTAGGTCGAATTCACTATAATCATTTAAGTCAGGATAGAGATAGCTGCCTAGCAGTTGAATCATGCCCACACAAAAGGTCAGCATCAGCGGTCTGGTGAAGTAACGGTAATCGAGCATGGAGGGCTTGCGGAGCAATTTACTGACGATATTGCAGGCGTAAAAGGCAAAGGTAGTGATGGCATAAATGGCGGCGAAAAAAAGCCAAAAATTCGGAGCAGTAAATGCATCTAATAGGCTTTTGCCGTTGCCCGCTAAAATAGCGCAGGTCAGCAGTGCTATTAGGGTGGCAACAACGCTACTGTTCAAGTTGAGTAAGGATGCTGTTTCTTTGCAATCAAATCGGGAGCGAAGAAATAGCCAATACAGGCTGAGTAGGGCAACCGCTAACCAAATGAACACCGGAATGGGTTGAAAGGTATGAGACTGATGGCTGAACAGGGTGTTGTGGCTAATTAAAGTGGTGCTGCCAAGACCAATGGCCATGGCTAGCGAGCTACGTAAAGCACGTCGCACATTGGATTGTGCTGATTCACTAGTTAGTTCACGAAATGCGGCATAGATTGAAATATAACCAATGGTCAGCGCGCCCAGTATCCAAAGCATTTACACCCAGTCCTTTATTGATCATCAGAAGAGCAAAATCTGAGCTCCAAATGTAGCGTATTCGCTGCGGAATTAATGTTACAGATGTGTAAGTTTAGATGATGTTTAAGTGTATGAGATGTTTAATTAGTAACTACTTGAGGGAACACAAGGTTTTATCAAAGGATAAAAAAGCCCAGCATATGCTGGGCTTTTAAACGAGTTATTGAGCGCGTTATTCTCAATCTTGCAGAGATTACGCGTTGTACTCGAATGGACGGTCGCCGTTCTCGTCTTTGATGCGAGTTGGTAGGCCCATCTCGTTCAATAGACCTAGGAATGGACGAGGATCTAGTTGTTCAACGTTACGCATTTCTGCGCAGTCCCAAGTGCCATTGGCAACAAGGATCGCCGCGGCAACCGGTGGTACGCCCGCTGTGTAAGAGATACCTTGGCTGCCCACTTCGTTGTAAGCATCTTTGTGATCCGCAACGTTGTAGATGAAGACTTCTTTCTCTTCGCCGTCTTTCATACCTTTTACTACGTCACCGATACAGGTTTTACCAGTGTAGTTAGGCGCTAGAGAAGATGGATCAGGTAACACGGCTTTCACAACTTTAAGAGGTACCACTTCTAGACCTTCAGCCGTCTTAACTGGCTGCTCAGACAATAGACCTAGGTTTTGTAGTACTGTGAAGACGTTGATGTAATGCTCACCAAAGCCCATCCAGAAACGTACGTTTGGCACGTCTAGGTTTTGTGAAATCGAGTGCACTTCGTCGTGACCACTCATGTAAGACGTTTGCTTACCTACTACTGGTAGGTCGTCGGTACGGCTTACTTCAAACATTTTGTTGACGTTCCACTCGCGATTCTGCCAAGAGTACACAACACCGGTAAATTCGCGGAAGTTGATCTCTGGGTCGAAGTTAGTCGCGAAGTACTTGCCATGGCTACCAGCGTTGATATCGATGATGTCGATGTCACTGACGCTGTCAAAGTAATGGTTGTACGCAAGTGCTGCGTAAGCGTTTACCACACCTGGATCGAAACCTACGCCAAGAATAGCGGTCACGCCTTTTTCTTTACATGCTTCGCGGCGTTTCCATTCGTAGTTTGCGTACCATGGTGGCGTTTCACAGATTTTCGCTGGATCTTCGTGGATCGCTGTATCTAGGTAAGCGACACCGGCTTCCATACAGGCTTCAAGAACAGACATGTTAATGAAGGCAGAACCCACGTTGATAACGATCTCAGAATGGGTTTCTTTGATCAGTTGAACCGTAGCGGCAACATCAAGAGCGTCAAGAGCATATGCCTGAATGCGGCCCTCAACTTTCATAGCGCCTTTGTCGATGACACTGGCAACGATATCTTCGCATTTCGCAACGCTGCGTGAGGCAATGGCGATATCGCCCAGTGTGTCGTTGTGTTGGGCGCATTTGTGAGCCACAACGCGTGCAACCCCTCCAGCACCAATAATCAGTACATTCTTTTTCATGTTTTAACTATCTCCAGTTTAAGAAGCAATGCACAGCCTTAAGACAGGTTGTGCATAAAATCGTCGTAATCAAATTCGCGAACCAGTTCAATTGTGCCGTCCAATTGTTTCACTGCGATGGATGGCATCTTGACGCCGTTGAACCAGTTTTTCTTCACCATGGTGTAGCCCGCCGCGTCTTCGATAGAAATACGGTCGCCGACTTTCAGTTCATGGTTGAATTTAAATTCGCCAAAGATATCGCCCGCTAGACAAGATTTACCGCAGATCATGTATTCATGGTCGCCATCGCAGGGTGTCATGCGAGCGTTTTCGCGGTAGATCAAAAGATCCAACATATGGGCTTCGATAGAGCTGTCAACGATGGCTAGGTTTTTACCGTTGTACAGGGTGTCTAATACGGTGACTTCCAGCGTGGTGCTCTTGGTAATAGAAGCTTCACCTGGCTCAAGGTAAACCTGAACACCGTATTTGTCAGAGAAGGCTTTTAGACGCGCACAGAACTTGTCGATCGGGTAGCCTTCGCCGGTGAAGTGAATGCCGCCACCTAGGCTGATCCACTGCATTTTTTCAATCAGGTAGCCAAAGCGCTCTTCGATCAGCGTGAGCATTTCATCGAAACGATCAAAGTTGTTGTTCTCACAGTTGTTGTGGAACATAAAACCAGAGATGTCATCGATTACGCTTTCAATGCGTTTTGGGTCCCATTCGCCGAGACGGCTAAATGGACGCGCTGGATCGGCAATAATGAACTCAGAAGTACTCACCTGTGGGTTTACACGTAGGCCGCGCGTTTTGTCTTTGCTCGCTTCTTTGAAGCGTTCAAATTGACCAATGGTGTTGAAGATAATTTTGTCGCTGTGCGCCAGTACTTCTTCGATTTCATTGTCCGCGTAGGCCACGCTGTAAGCGTGAGTCTCGCCAGCAAATTTCTCTTTGCCAAGACGAACTTCGTACAAAGAAGAAGACGTGGTGCCGTCCATGTACTCTTGCATTAGGTCGAATACTGACCAGGTAGCAAAACATTTCAGTGCCAACAAAGATTTCGCGCCAGAATGCTCGCGAACGTAAGCAATCTTCTCCAAGTTTTTAAGAAGTTTTGCCTTATCAATGAGGTAGTAAGGTGTTTGTAACATGGCCGCCAGCCCCAAAATTATAAAAGGCGGTATTCTAGTAGAAAGGCCAACTCGTGACCAGCGCGAAAAGAGCGTTTTATGTGCATTTTAACGGCGCTTTTGCGACTTATACGCGCATTCTTTATCTATCTAGTCAAATGAATAAAGCCAAAGTCGGACGGCGAGATTGCTATATCGGGGGATTGTTCCAGCCCGTGAGATTTTGTGGCTTTTTGCAATGCGGCTTGTCAATTCTTGAAAGGATGTATTATGATGAAAATCTAATATTATAAGCTTATTCCATAAAGTTATTTAGACGTCATTTATTTATGGGAATAGCTATCAGAGACGAACATGCCGGAGTGAACATGAAGCAGATTAGCGATACTTTCTATGTGGCGGAGCAGCTGAGCTTGAGCCAAATTCCTGAGCTTGCCCAAGCAGGCGTGCAACATCTCATTTGCAACCGACCGGATCAGGAAGGGGAAGGGCAAACGGACAGTGCTTTGCTTAAAGCTGCGGCCGAGCAAGAAGGTATGACGTTTCATTTTTTACCGACGGCGCCAGGGCAATTTGATGCGAATTTAGTTGCCCAGTTTGGGGTGTTAGTCTCTGAACTGGAGGGCAAAACCTTAGCCTTTTGCCGCACTGGTACGCGCAGCTTATCGCTTTGGACCCTAGCGAACCCTGAGCATAAATCCCGTGAAGAGCTGCTAAGTCTTGCTGAACAGGCTGGTTACAACATGTCTGGCTTAATCGATCGCGTTGCGCAATAACTGGAGAACATCATGAATACGACCCATAACAATCATCATGAAGTGGTTATCGTTGGCGCGGGTGCGGGCGGTTTGGCGGTGGCGGCCAGCCTGTTAAAGCGACGCCCAGATCTCGACATCGCGGTAGTGGATCCGGCCACTGAGCACTCTTACCAACCGGGTTGGACATTGGTCGGTGGCGGTGTTTTTAAACGCGAGCAAACCCGCCGTCAGATGGCTTCTGTGATTCCGAAAAAAGTGAAGCATTATCAAAACGCCGTGGTGAGCTTTCAACCTGACGCGCAAAGCATTGAAATGTCTAATGGTGAGCGTCTGCATTACAGCGTTTTGGTGGTCTCGCCAGGCCTTAAATTGAATTGGGAGGCCATTCCTGGCTTAAAAGAAACCCTTGGCAAAAATGGTGTCACCTCGAACTATCAATGGGAAACGGCGCCTTACACGTGGCAAAACGTGCAACAGTTGAAAAAAGGTAAAGCGATCTTTACCCAGCCACCGATGCCGATTAAATGTGCTGGCGCACCACAAAAAGCCATGTACCTTGCGTGCAGCGAATGGTTGTCGAAAGGTGTCTTAAAAGACATTGATGTGGAGTTCTGTAATGCGGGCGGTGTGTTATTCGGTGTGGCCGACTACGTCCCTGCGTTGATGAGTTATATCGAAAAATACGACATCCATTTAAACCTTGGACAAACCCTAGTGGCCGTCGATGGTGAACGCCAAGTGGCCACCTTTGAAGTCACCAACGCCAGTGGTGAGAAAGAGCGTATTGAAAAAGACTTCGACATGCTGCATGTGTGTCCACCGCAGTGCCCGTTGGACTTTATTAAAGACAGCCCACTGGCGGATGGCGCGGGTTGGTTTGATGTGTACCAAGATACTTTACAGCACAAACAGTACGAGAACATTTTCGGCTTAGGGGATGGCACCAACACGCCGAATGCGAAAACCGCTGCCGCCGTCCGTGCGCAAGCGCCAGTCGTCGCCGAAAACGTGCTGTCAGTATTGGTAAAACAAGCGCCTCGTGCGGTGTACGACGGTTACGGTTCCTGCCCACTAACGGTAGAACGTGGCAAAATCGTACTCGCGGAGTTTGTCTATGGCGGTAAGGTGAAACCCTCTTTTCCAAAGTGGTTTATCGATGGTACCCAGCCGTCTTACTTGGCTTGGCTGTTAAAAGAGAAAAGTCTGCCTTGGGTGTATTGGGAAGGCATGTTGAAAGGCCACGAATGGTTAGTGAGCCCAGTTATCGCCTCAAAACCGCCGCGCCAGTGATCTTCTGTTCGCGCCTTATCCAGTCATAAGGCGCTCATCTCTAGTAAATCCTTGTCCAGGCGTTAAGTTTTTTGCCATCAAACGTCAATCTTCCATTGTTATCATGAGTTATTCATTGGCATTATAGCGGGAGGCATTAATTGCGAAATTAGGACATCGCAAATGATAGTATGGATGGCTAGGTGCTGTGATACGAGATCGCGCAGCAAATGGGGCTGCATGGTTCATCCTTACTCAGGGTCTGTTGAGTAACAATTCAATCATAGTGAACACATTTATTGTATGAGTGATTCTGTACCAAATAAATCAGGTAGGAGTTCCTATAGCTACAGTGCGTTGGCATTTGTCATTGTCTTCGTTATTGGCCTGTACGCGTCTTACACTTGGGAATCACAGCAACTAAAAGTAAAGCGCACCCAGGCGCTATCCCTCGCTCAGTCCTATTCATTTCAATTAAAAAGCATCCTTGATCACAACTTATCCGGTAATTACACCCTCGCCGCACTGGTACATGAGTTTGGCGGTTTTACCCGCTGGTTTCCACAGGTCGCAGAGTCGTTGCAGACCATCTACCCAGAGGTAAACAATTTCGGCTTATCGCCGAATGGTATCGTCAAGCAGGTCTATCCGCTGGAAGGCAATGAGCGAGTCATAGGCTTCAACCAGCTAATGGACATTGAGCAAGGTACTGATGCTTGGGATGCCCTAAAACAACAACGCATGATCTTGTCAGGTCCAGTTAACTTGGTGCAAGGCGGACAAGGTCTGATAGGGCGTTTACCGATTGCGTTGGAAAACCGTTATGGTGGCGCAGAACAGTTCTGGGGCTTCAGTAGCGTGGTGATTCGTTTAGATGATCTATTGGAAAATACCAACTTGGCTGGTTTAGTCGAGCAGGGCTATATCTATCAACTGCAACGTATCGACACCGAACAAGCGCAGTTGATTGCGGCAGAGCAGCCAGCGCAGCTGCAAGATCCTGTGCAAGTACAAATGAGTTTACCCGGGGTGACATGGCGCCTGCAAGTCGCGCCAGCCGAAGGCTGGTTGCCGCAGCAAACCATCGTTCTGTATATGTTTTTGTGCTTGCTAGTGGCTACGGTCGCCGCTCGATTGGTGTTTACGGGCGTAAAAATGAAGGCTCAGAAACAACAGTTGACCGAGCTGCTATCGCTGCAAACGGAGCATGCGGATCAAACCGATAAACGCCTACTCAGTACGCTACAGGCGATTCCTGATCCCCTATTAGAGCTGGATCAAGATGGAATTGTGCTGGATTTGCGTATGCCCAATGATGAATTGGAATTACAGCAATTTTTTATCTGCGGCGAGCATTACAGCAAAGCATTGCCGTATGCCGTGGTCCAGATTCTTGATCATGTCTTCCAAGAAACCTTGAATGCATCCAGTCAAAGTCATCGTGGCGCTTTATTTAGTCTAGCGTCCCGAACCAGTGCTGAAATCTTGTGGTTTGAGTTGTCGATTGTGTTCCGCCAAATCCAAGAAGACGGTCAGCCAAAAGGACGCTTTATTGTGTTGTTGCGTGATGTGTCGGCGCGCCAAGAAGCGGAACAGCAGCAGCGTATTGCGGCCACCGCTTTTGAGACCCAAGACGGCATACTGATCAGTGATCGGCACAACCGCATTATCCGTGTGAACAAGGCGTTTATGAAACTTTCTGGTTACAGCGAAGCGGAAGTGATTGGGCAAACACCGGCGATTCTGCAGTCAGGTAAGCACGATGCGGCTTTTTATCAGCTGATGTTTGATCAGCTGATGAGTAAGGGGACTTGGGAAGGGGAAGTCTGGAACCGTCGCAAGGATGGTGATGTGTACCCTGAGTGGTTGAGCATTTCGACGGTGCACGATCACCATGGTGAAATCAGCAACTATGTGGCGACCTTTAAGGATATTTCTGAGCGCAAGGCGTCGGAGCGTCAGATTCGTCAGCTGCATTACTACGATAGTTTGACACGCCTAGCCAATAGAACCCTGTTGCTCGAAGAGATGAGCTTTCTAATACAGGAAAAAGGGCTGCGTAATAAACAAAGTGCGGTGTTGTTTATCGACCTTGACCACTTTAAAGATGTCAACGACGTTTGGGGTCACAACATTGGTGACCAACTGCTGCAGCAGGTGGCGACGCGTCTGGTGGACAGTACCCGCTCAAAAGATGTGGTGGCTCGCTTCGGTGGCGATGAATTCTTAGTGCTCTTGGAGCCGACGGATACCTCGATCAACGCCGATCGTGCGATTTATCGCGCCAGTCATGTGGCGGACAAGTTGCTCAAAGTGCTAGCGCGTGCCTTTAGCTTAAATGGTGTGGATTACCAGTTGGCGGCCAGTGTCGGGATTGCTGTATTCGATGAACACTGTCTGGAACCCTTAGACATTATTAAGCAGGCAGAGCTGGCCATGTATGAAGCAAAAGCGGCCGGTCGCTCACGTCATTGCTTCTACGAAACCGGTATGCAAGAGCGCGTGTTAGAGCGTGTACAGCTGGAAACCGATTTACGTCATGCGATTGATAATGAGGAACTGCAACTGCATTTCCAACCCCAGTGGGACGCTGAGCGTCGTATGGTCGGTGCTGAGGCATTATTGCGCTGGCAACATCCTGAGCGCGGTATGGTCTCCCCTGCGACCTTTATTCCATTGGCAGAAGAGACCCGTTTGATTCTGCCGATTGGCGAGTGGGTGCTGCGCAGTGCCTGTCAGTGGTTGGCAAACTGGCGCCAGCAGAAGCAAATGCAGGGCTTTGTCATGTCCGTCAACGTCAGTGCGGTACAGTTCTCACAAGAAAACTTTGTTGAGCAAGTGCGGGCCATCTTGCAGCACTATAATGCGCCCGCCGAAGCATTACAGCTGGAGTTGACCGAGAGCATGTTGGCCCACGATCAACAAGATATCATTAGCAAAATGAGTGCGTTAAAAGCCTTGGGCGTGCTCATTTCATTGGATGACTTTGGTACTGGTTACTCATCATTGAGCTATTTGCACCGCCTGCCCATCGATCAATTAAAAATCGATCAATCATTCGTTGCTAATATAGAGCGTGGCGAGAAGAACGCTTCCTTAGCAGAATCCATTATCAGCCTAGGTCATAACTTGGGGATGGAAGTCATCGCAGAAGGCGTGGAGACGATGTCCCAGTTTGACTGGTTGGCCGCGCAGGGTTGTGATTTGTTCCAAGGCTTTGGTCTGGCGAGACCCATGACCATGGACGCTCTGTTAAAACAGTATCAAGACATTCAAGCATCATAAGATAGAGGGATAGGCAATTGGCTCGTTGGGGATTAAGGTGGAAATCGCTGTTGGTGTTGGTGTTGGCGGGATTGATTGCCAGCATCATTGCTTTGACGCTGGGTTGGTATGTGGTGGCAGAAGGCCGTCAATATTCGGCCAAAGCCTATTCGGAAAGCTATACCGAGCTGAACTATCAGAAGATCCTCACGCCGATGGCGCGCGAGTTGGCGTTAGCACGCCGTTTTGCTGAGTTAAGCTCACTACAGAATTGGTTTAAAAATCCTAGAGATGAGCAACTGAAAGCCCTAGCGATCCACGATGCTCAAGGCTTTAAATCCAGTTTTGAAAACGGTGCTATCTTCTTTGTTTCGGACAAAAGCCTCGCTTATTACTACTACGACGAGCAGATGCCGATTGATGGCGAGCCACGCTACTACATTGATGAAACCCAAGAAGAAAACAAATGGTATGTGCTGACCCGTCAGCAAACCGAGCCGTATCACATCAACGTGGATCTAAACGAGTATCTGCATAAAGCCAAAATTTGGATCAACGTGTTGGTGCGAGATGGCGATGAATTTTTGGGTATCGCCGGTACTGGTTTTGAGTTAGGACGCTTTATTGAAGCCTTTGCCTCGTCGCCTCAGCCAGGAGTTCAGCCATTTGTGGTGAATGCGGAAAACCTCAATATCGAGGCCCATTCTAATACCGATTTGGTAGCGATTGATGGCATTGCAGGTAATGGCAATGATCAGACCTTATATGACTTAATGGATGATCCGGCTTCGTTGGCTGCCCTAAAAGACACCATTCAAAAGGCAAAACAAACCGATCAGGTGGAAACCGTTAATGTGCGCATTGCTAAACAAGCTTACATCCTGTCGTTCCGCTATATGCCTGAGTTGAATTGGTTGGTCGCCACCAGTGTTAATTTGGACGAAGTACGCCTGCTGAATACGGACCTGATCATGGGCGTTGGCGTGGTCTTTGCGCTCTTGCTAGCGATTGTCTTGGTGCTGTTTGGCTTTGCCGTGGATCGTTTGGTGCTGCAGCCTCTGCGTCAATTGCAATTGTCTGCCAAGGCCATCTCGCAAGGTTCTTACGAAGTGCGCTTACCGGTTAAGTATGACGATGAAATCGGTGACCTAAGTCGCACCTTTAATATCATGGCGCAGCAGGTTGAGACTCATACGGCTGAGCTGGAGTCGCGCGTGAAAGAGCGTACTCAAGAACTAGAGCAGAGTAATGCCCAGATTCAAGCCGCTAACCGTAAGATTGGTGATTCGATCGATTACGCCAGCTTGATTCAGCGAGCCATCCTGCCAGATCGCCAATTGCAACAATTCCTTGGCGAGCATCATAGTGTGGTGTGGCGCCCACGTGATATCGTCGGCGGCGACTTCTATGTGTTCCATAACAATGACGAAGGTTGTTTGTTGGGGATTGTCGATTGTGCTGGCCATGGTGTGCCAGGGGCGCTAATGACCATGTTGATGCGTGCGGCAATTGATAAAGCAATCAATGAATTAGGAATCGCTGATCCCGCCAAACTGCTATATGCTATTGATCAAACCGTTCGTTCAATGCTGCACGAAGACAACACCGTGAACCAGGTGGCCACCAATGCTGACGTGGGGCTAGTGTACATTCGTCATGCCGGTGATCAGTTGCGCTTTAGTGGCGCCAAGATTGCTTTGTATGCCAGTGATGGTGAAACGGTAGAAAAATACGCGGCCAGTCGCCGCGCATTAGGCGATCGCAAGCAGGGCGATTATGAGAATATTGATCTGCCATTATCAGGAAGAACTTACTACATGACCACAGATGGTTATCTCGACCAAGCGGGGGGCGAGAAAATGTTTGGCTTTGGTAATAAACGTTTCGAGAGCTTATTGGTTGAGAATGCGCAACGACCACTACAACAACAAACGGCGCGCTTCGCCGAAGCGTTAGATGAGTACATGGGGGACTTGCCACAACGTGATGATATTACGTTGTTGTCATTCCGCTTTGAGCCGTTAACCAGTGAAGAGGGTAAATAAATGTTGGTGCCAGATTTATACGAGCTACGCGAACGTTTCGATAACGAGAAAATTCTACTGTGCTTTAATGGCCCCATCTCTCGTAGTTTGATTGAAGAAATTGGTAATGCGTTGCGTAACTACATGAAGACGGAACAAGCGTCGCCAGCGGCGGCACTGGATGTGTTTGCGGTCTATATCGAGCTGACGCAAAACATTCGCCACTATGCCCAAGCCTCAGGCTTGGCTGGCGCGGACACAGCCACCGTTGTGGTCAGTTATAACGATGGCCATTACAACGTTTCAGCCGGCAACCTAGTGCGCATTGAAGACGGCGAAGCGGTGCTACAACAAGTGACGGCCTTGGCTCAGTTAGATAAAACGGAGCTCAAGAAAGCCTATAAAGAACAATTGCGAAAACCTAGAGATGAGCACGCCACCTCAGGGGCGGGACTTGGCCTAATCGACATTGCTCGCAAAGCCAGTGCGCCAGTGATGCCATCTCTTAAAACTTTGGAAAATGGCACCGGCTATTTTAGTTTGAGTGTACAAATTTGAGTAAGCTAGTATGAATGATCTAAAAATCGTATCCACCCAGTCAACACCTCTGATCGAAACCGACAGCAACCGCGGTGTGATCTATATGGAAGGGGATTCCTACCCAGAGAACTCATTTGAATTCTACTCTGAGTTGGTCGCTTGGGTGAGCCATTACCTAGGCTCAAATAACCGTCCCTTGGTGATGGAGCTAGCCTTGCTTTACCTGAATACCAGTAGTATCAAGGTAATGATGGATATTTTTGATGAGCTAGAAGACGCCCACCAAAAAGGCCGCGAAATTACCGTGAACTGGCGTTACGACGTGGACAATGAACGTGTTGCCGAGCTAGCAGAAGAGTTCAAAGAAGACTGCAGCTTTGCCTTCAATATTATAGGCCAATAATGAAACCTGATATCAAAGCGCTTGAGAAAAAGGTCGAGGAAGCACTGGCGAATACCGAGCATCAGGACCACCCATTGTATGAAGTGTTAAACGACCTTTGGCAGTATAACCAAGGGCAATGGGCGCGCATGGAGCATATGATTCGCTTGTCTGATTCCTACCAAGACATGATTATTCAGCGTGAAAAAACGCTGGGTGAGCGCTTTGACAAGCATCTGCGTCAGTTGGAAAAGATTACGCGTATTTCGGATCGTTACCAAACCGCATTGCGTGAGGCCAACTTGGAGCTGGAGCAAGCATCTTATGCTGACGCTCTGACCGGTTTGCCGAACCGCCGCAAAATGCTGCGCCGCTTAAAAACTGAATTTGAGGTGAGTCCAGAAACGATTAACATCGCCATGATCGATATTGACCATTTCAAAAACATCAATGATGAATACGGTCACTTGATTGGTGATGATGTGCTGGTTTCCGTCGGTAACCTGATTGAGCACACGGTAGGGGACTTGGGGCATATTTCCCGTTGGGGCGGTGAAGAATTCCTAGTGATTTTCTCGCAAGCTGAGCAAGCCGAGGTGGAGCAATGCTTACAGAAACTGGTTAAGGTGATTCGTGAAGAGCGCTTTAACAACGGCGATGCTTACACCATTCGCACCACCATCAGTATAGGTGTGTCCCGCTATCAGCCAGAAGACAGCATTGATAGTCTGATTACACGGGCCGATACGGCCCTGTATAAAGCGAAACATGCAGGTCGTGATCAAGTCGTCATCGGTTAAGTCATACGGTGACGGCTCACCCCGTCAGTTCTTGTCCTAGATGCCTATACCTTAGTATTAGTTACATAACCACACTGGTAAGCAGTCCATTCCCAACGTATCTTTAAAGCCATAAAAATAACACTAGGTAAGTATTTTATGGCTGCCATTGATATCCCAGAAGTCCTAAAATTTATTGATAACACCCCACCGTTTTCGGGGTTAACTCATACGCAACAAAAGCAACTCCTTACTGGGGTCGAGCTGACCTATGCCCGCCAAGGTGAAAAAATGAACCTAGAGGGGAGTCAGGCGACGCTGCATTTGATTCGCCGTGGTGCCTGTGAAATCCGCTCTGCCAAAGGTGGTTTAGTGGATAAGCTAGCGGATGGTGATTGCTTTGGTATTTCTACCGTTTTAGAGCAAAACCCTGATGGTCTTCAGGTCATGGTGCTAGAAGACAGCTTGATTTACCGCTTTCAAAAGACCGGCTTTCAGCAATTACTGCAAGAGAGCGAAGACTTTGCCCTGTTCTTCGCTCATACCCGCAGTAGCCGTATCCGTAAGTTGTCCCGTGCCCACGCCACCGATTTAGCCACCCCTGCGTTGCAGCTGTCGACACCGATCAGCCAAATCATGTCGCGCAATTTGATTACCGCAGCGGTGCATGACACGGTGCAGCAAGCGGCCGCGGCCATGACCGAAGCTCGTGTGAGCTCGATTCTGGTATTAGAGCAACAGCGTTTGGTGGGCATTGTCACGGACCGTGACTTGCGTTCCCGAGTACTAGCGGTCGGCGCGTCTGCTGATTTGCCTCTGTCTGAGATTATGACTCGTGAACCGGCGTCGATTGACTCGAGAAATCTGGTGATGCACGCCCAGACGCTGATGAGTGAAAAAAACATCCACCACCTGCCCGTAACCGACGGCGAGAATGTACCGGTAGGCATGATCACCGCCGCGGACTTATTGCGCCATCAAGAATTGAGTCCTCTACTGCTGATCAATCAGATCAACCGTCAAACGGACATCACCAGTCTGAGAGAAGTCTGTCAGCAACTGAATACCTTGATTGTGAACCTGATCCTGACGGACATGAAAACCACCGACATCGGCAATGTGATTGCGGCCATCAGCGACAGCTTAACGCGCCGCATTATCGAGTTGGGCATCGAGCGCTATGGCACGCCACCGTTACCGTTCCAGTTCTTAGTCTTTGGCTCCCAAGCACGCAAAGATCAATCGCTAGGCAGCGACCAAGATAACGGTATGATGTTTGCCCGTAAGCCGGTTGCAGAAGAAGCTCAGTACTTTGCCAAGCTGGCGCAATTTATCTGCGATGGTCTGGCCCAATGCGGTATCCGTTCTTGCCCTGGGGATATTATGGCCTCGAATCCACAATGGCGTATGACTCAAGAAGGCTGGCAACAGGCGTTCGCCAATTGGATTGAAGCCAGTTCGCCGTCTTCGTTGCTTAATGCCAGCATCTTCTTTGATATTCGCTGTGTTTATGGCGACGACGCTGGTGTACAGCAGTTACTGCAAAACATGCAGGCGCGGGTGGCAAAATCCTCCTTGTTCCTAGCGACACTGACCCGTGCGGCGACCGTGTCCAAACCGCCGATCGGTTTCTTCCGTAGCTTCCTGCTGGAATCTTCTGGTGAGCACAAAAACCAATTAGATTTGAAACATCAGGGGCTCGCCTTGATCAACGATCTGGCGCGTATCTATGGTCTTGGCTGTAAGCGTTATCATGTGGGCACCAAAGAGCGTCTTGAGCAAGCGGCCCGAGAGAAATTAATGGGCCTCGATATCGCACGCAATTTGATGGATGCCTGGGATGAGCTGAATGAGCTGCGTCTGCAGGCCCAGCGTCAGCATTGGCAAAACACCGGTGAGCCCAGCGCCTATCTCGATCCGAGTGAATTGAGTTCACTTGAGCGTAAGCATTTGAAGTCGACCTTTGCCATCATCGCTGATGGTCAAGCGGCGGCGCTACAACGCTATGCACGAGGGTACGCATAAATGCCTAAACGGATATTCCAAGCGTTGGATCGCTGGCGTGAACATCGTGAAGTCAAAACCAAGCCTTGGCAGGAGCATTCCTACTTTGTCTTAGATATGGAAACCACCGGCTTAGATCCGAAGCAGAATCATGTTATCAGCTTGGGTTGGGTGCTAGTGGAAAACGGCGCGATCCAGCTCGATACTGCCCAGCATTTGCTGTTGGACTCAGCGCAGATTGACGACGTCAGTGTCGGCATTCATATGATCACCGACTCGGATGTATTAGAGCAAGGTCGACGCCATGCCAGTGTATTGCGCTATTTACGCCAGATTATGAAAGACAAGGTGCTGGTGGTGCATTATTCGCCGTTGGAACTTGGCTTTCTAAAGTCTTTGTGGCAGACCCAGCCAATGCCAGCGTTGGCATTTGACTGGATTGATACCATGCAGTTGGAAATGCAGCGTCGTAACCGTTCTCAAGAAGTGATCGGTGAAGGTGGCTATCGCCTGCCCGCCTGTCGTGAGCGTTATGGTTTACCGGATTATCCAGGGCACGATGCGCTGACCGATGCCATGGCCACCGCTGAACTGCTGTTGGCGCAAATTGCCCACTTCAATGGTCATGAGCCCAGTCTGCAGGAGTTGGTGCGCATGGGCGGAGGGCGCATGCGCTTATCATCCAACAATAAAACTCAATAACCTTCGCCTAGCTCAATCAGAGCCTGATCAAGAAAGTATTAAGCCAAGGAAGGCGATGACTCGAGTGTTTCGTGACTCGGTTCACTGGCCAAAAAGCATGGCTGTTCCGACCAGTGCAACAGTTGTAACTCTCCGCTCTCATGCTCCACCAACGCGGTACAATGCTCCACCCAATCCCCATCATTGCAATACAAGACATCCTCTTGACGTTGAAAGCGCGCGAAGTGAATGTGGCCACCAATATAGCCATCGAGTTTTTTATTACGGGCGGTCTTGATCGCAGCACTCTCAAAACGTGTGATAAATTCCTGAGCTTTACTGACATGCTGCTTCAAATAACCAGCAAACGACCAGTAGGGACGACCGAAGGCACGGCGCACTCGGTTAATGTAGCGGTTCAATGCCAGCATCATACCGTGGGCCTTATCGCCGATGGCCAGCATAATTGGGCTGACCTTGACCATCTGATCGAATTCATCCCCATGGCTCACTAGAAAGCGACGGCCATCCGCCGTGGTATGAATCGCCTGTTGCTGCAACGCAATGCCTGACAGGGTCTGACCGCAGAATTGACGGAAGAAGGCGTCGTGGTTGCCAGGGATGTAAACCACCTTGGTGCCTTGCTTGGCTAAGCTCAAAATGCGGCGTACGACCTGCTGCTGCACATCATTGAAATAGGCGCGCTTGCGCATTTCGATCAGATCGATAATGTCACCGACCAAGTATAGGGTTTCGGTCTCGATATGATTTAGGAAGTCGAGTAGGTGCTCAGCTTGGCAGGACTTTGTGCCAAGGTGTACATCGGAAATAAATACCGCGCGGAATTGAGTGTTCATATTTTGGCCTCTCTAGCGAATAGTTTTAGGCTAGAGGGCTAAGATGACGCTTTCGTGAAGCCTTAATGTCGAATTGATGAGATTAGCTGCAACAGCGGTTACGTTTATCTTCAGCGATCTCGTGTTCTTCGTAATGGTACTGATAGGGCTGTTGGTAGATTTGGTTGCCACCACGTTGTTTCGCGGACTTCTTCGCTTGTGCCGCTAACTCAGCCACGAAGTGGTGGCTGTCACAGACTTTCGGGTTCGGGTTCACCACACCAATGGCCAAACTCAAAATATCAAAGAATCGATACTCGCCATCGCGTCCCTTGGTCCAGATGCCTCCGGCTTCTAGTTCTGCTGGCGCATAATACTGGATCACTTCATGGGCAAAGCGATCGAGAATAGCCTGACATTGCTGACACCAGTTGTCATCGTTAAAAATGACCACGAAATCATCGCCGCCAACGTGACCGATAAAGTTAAAGTCAGGGCTGACCACGCTACGCAGAATGCTGCCCAGCAGTTGAATGATGGCATCACCCTTGGCGTAACCATAATAGTCGTTAAACGGCTTAAAGTTATTCAGGTCAAAGTAGGCCACATAGAAATCGTGTTCCGCCAATAGGCGACGATTGATTTCATGGTTAATGGGCACATTACCGGGTAATAACGTCAATGGATTTGAATAGGTGGCATTTTGAATCTTCAGCTCGGTGATGCGCTTCAACAGATCTTTTAAATGGCCAATGCCCAAATACATGCCATCGCGCACGATCAAAATTTCATTATTGAGCAAATCGGTTTCTTGATCGGTAAACATGGTCGACACGCTGGCGAGCGAGATGGTGCTTTCTACGATTAACACGTCGGACGAGATGACCGCCAAGGCGGGCTTATTCTCATATAAAGCACGGCCGTAGGGCGTAGAAAACAGCTCATGCAAGGCATGGCGACGAATGATGCCAATCGGTTTGCCATCTTTCAGCACCGGTAGCGCGAAGATCTCTTTGTTTTGTTTAAATAGTTGTGCCACGTCACTTAGTGGGCGTGTGCTTTCTATATAAATAGATTCTTGGCAAAGGGTTTGTACGGTTTCCCCATGCTGGGCATGAAAACGGCGGCGTTGTTGAGCTTGATTAATTAAATAGTCATTCGGCTCGGTAGTCGGTAGAGGGCTGGGTCTATGTAAATAGAAGCCCTGACCGTAGCGCACGCCGAGTTCTAATAGCTGATCTAACTCTTGTTGGCGTTCAATGCCCTCCGCCACTAATGCGCAGCGTAAGCGTTGCGCAATATTAATGATGGAGCGCACAAATTCACGCTTCACTTCATCGCGATCAATGCCTTCAATAAAGTGTTTATCCAGCTTCACAATATTAGGACGCACCTCTGACCAAAGACGTAGGCCCGAATAGCCCGCCCCTAAGTCGTCAATCGCCACTTGGAAGCCCATTTCGCGGTAGTGCTCGACGCTTTGGTGAGTTAAGCCATCACGATCATAAGGGTGCTGCTCGGACAGCTCAATGACGATATTGCTTTGGCTGATACCCAGTTCGTTGAGTATCGAAAGGGTCATGCCCTTTTGATGATCTGGTGAGCCTAATAAAGAAGCACTGACGTTAAGGAACAGTTGCCCTGGCAGCTGCAGTTCCACAAAACGGGAAATGGCACGTTCTCGGCATAAGAGCTCTAGATCGTGCAGACGGCCGTGGGCTTGAGCAAAAGGGAATAAGATATCTGGAGCAAACAGATCGGTATTCTGCGGGCCGCGTGACAGTGCTTCATAGCCGTAAATGTTGCCAGAAGTTAAATCGTAAATCGGCTGAAATAGGGGAGTGATTAAGCCTTCCTCTAAAATCTGATTTAGTAGTGCAGCATTGTCGAGTTGCATGTCCGTATTGCTACCATTTGCCTAGGAATATGAGCGGTATGGTATGAACAAATGATGACAGTTATGTGACACTTAGGCTAAGTGCGATTATCACCACAAGAATTGTGTTGGATTAAAGATGGCTAAATTAGAAGGTGTCAAACAAGAGAGGAGGAGCTTTCGTTATGCTGATCGTTTGTTGTTTTTACTCTGTGATCAGTAACGAAGACTGGCAACGAGTTGCCAAGCAAGGGGAACCAGAATTAGTGCGCTGGGTTGCCTTGTAGCGGAGCAGAAGTTGTACGGTTACCAGAAGTTAGCGCAGCTTTAACGCGAGCAACTAGAGATTTAACCGCTGCAGCGATGTAGTTGCGACGTAGTTCGTAAGCGCGTTCAACGTAAAATTCAGTGTCTAGGTTGTCGATGTTGTTCATAGTATTCTCCAAAAAATTGATTGTGTTTCTATGGTTTGAATAGTACGTATCGCCCATAAAATAGACAAACGATCAAATTTCAGTAGATACTTGAGGAAAACTAAACGATTAAAATAAAGTTAATATGAATCAATGAATTAGGTTTTTCTATTTTTGCTTATCTAGGGCTTGTCGATACTGTCCTGGGGTGATTTTTTCACATCGTTTAAAAAATCTTGAGAAATAGCCTGGATCTTTGAAGCCTAGATCGTAGGCAATCTCCTCGACTGACTTCTGTGTGTAGATCAAATTACGCTTTGCTTCCAACAATAAATGCTCATGCACCAACTGAATCACCGTCTTGCCATAGGCCTGTTGCGTGAGGCGATTGAGCTTTTTCTCCGACACATTCAAAGCGCTAGCGTAGGCGTCCAGCTTCCAATGTTCACGTAAATGGCTATTCACCAAGCCCTTAAGTCGTTGCAAAGTTAGATCATCATGACTTTGTTGCTGCGCATTCAATGACGAGTGATGGCGCTCTATATAAACCAAGATGGCCTTGAGTAGGTGTTCGATCAGTACATTCTTATGGGATTTGACTCGATGGAACTCGTATTCCATTAGGTTGAGTAACTGCCACAGGTGTTGGAAGTCTTCTTGTTCGCCATTCAAATCAATACAGCTGGCAGCACTGACAAAGGCGGCGCCAGCGTAATCGTTGCCCAGTAAGGTATCCGAGATTGACAGGACACGACCATCGGTTTGTGGTGCGAAGCGAAAACCATGCACGGTGCCGGGTGGGATAATGATGCCCCAGCGCCCTTCAAGAAAACGCTTCTCAGTGTCCATCTGCAACTGAACCGAGCCACTTTTCAGTAGCAATACTTGTAATAACTGGGTGTGTTGATGGGCCTTGATATGCCAGCCAAGGTCACTACTGCGGGCTTCAATGTCTTCGATATGCACGAAATCTGGGTTATCGATCCAACGCCCTTCACCGTACAAAGCAAACTGAGGAATGGTCTGTTTCATCTTATTTTTTTAGTTTTTCAAAAAATTAATATCATTCTAAAAAACAAATAATGCTGATAAAAGTTCATTATAAATGAAAAATAAGGACTATTTGTTTATAAAATGCGCTAATGCTTGAAGTTTTATTAAAGCTTAGACTGTCCGAAAAGTACAATTTTATGTCCCAAAAGTTCCTGCTCTTTTGTTGCTTCATTGGCCACTATTAGATCATCAAAACGTGATATCGAACAAAAATAAGACAGGTACAGAACAATGAAAACACAAGTAGCGATTATCGGCGCAGGTCCTTCAGGCTTATTACTTGGTCAACTGCTTGCCAAGCAGGGCATTGATAACGTGATCGTAGAGCGCGTGTCAGGTGACTATGTACTAGGCCGTATTCGTGCCGGCGTACTAGAGCAAGGCATGGTGGACCTACTGCGTGAAGCGGGCGTGTCTGAGCGTATGGACCGTGAAGGTGAAGTTCACACAGGTGTGGAGCTGGCTTTCAATGACAAACGTGTACGCATTGCGCTAGACGAGCTAACGGGTGGCGATACGGTAATGGTATACGGCCAAACCGAAGTGACTCGCGACTTGATGGATGCACGTAAAGCGGCCGGTTTGACGACGGTTTACGAAGCATCAAATGTACAACTGCACGATGTGAAAACCGATGCACCGTACGTAACATTCGAAAAAGACGGCGAACAAGTACGTCTAGAATGTGACTACATTGCGGGCTGTGACGGTTTCCACGGCGTATCACGTAAAACCATTCCAGATGAAATTAAAACCGAACACGAACGCGTTTACCCATTTGGTTGGTTGGGCCTACTGTCTGACACCAAACCATGCCATGAGGAATTGATTTACTGTAAAACCGATCGTGGTTTTGCCTTGGCAAGTATGCGTTCACCAACTCGTTCACGTTACTACATCCAAGTTCCGCTAACGGACAAAGTGGAAGAGTGGAGCGATGAGGCGTTCTGGACCGAACTAAAACGCCGTTTACCAGCGGATGTGGCGGCGACCATGGAAACTGGCCCAAGCATTGAGAAAAGTATCGCGCCACTACGCTCTTTCGTATGTGAACCCATGCAGTACGGCAACATGTTCCTAGTCGGTGATGCAGCGCACATCGTACCGCCAACCGGTGCCAAAGGTTTGAACCTAGCAGCCTCTGATGTGGCGACTTTGTACAAGATCATGACCCGCGTATACAAAGAAGGCGACAAAGACTGCGTCACTCAGTACTCAGAGATCTGTCTACGTCGTGTATGGCACGGTGAGCGTTTCTCTTGGTGGATGACCAACATGATGCACGATTTCGGTGATGTTGAGGTAAATGGCACGGATTCACAAACCTTCTCACGTTTCATGGAATCTGAGTTGAACTTCTACACAGACAACGAGCAAGGTCGTCGCGTGATCGCTATGCAATACGTTGGCTTACCTTACGAAGATGTCAAATAAGTCGTTTATTTAATTCGATTTTGCTATAGGGCCGCTTACTATAAGCGGCCTTTTTTATTTCTGTAATATTCTAGAATCCTGAGTTCTGCCAGTTATGCATTATTTGTTTTAAATATAACTGTTTAGTTACCCTACTATCCAATTTTTAAATACTTAACTCTAATAACTAATTTTCAATGCTCGCCCTGGGTTGTTAGTTTTAGATGGTTAATGATGGATTGTTTAGAACAGTAATAAAAAATAGATATGGGGCGTCATTATGAAAACAATAATAAAACAAACTGCTGTGATGGCAGTTGCGACTACTGCGTTAATGCAAGCAAACGTGCAGGCGGCGGATTACACGCTGCGTTTCGCACACTTCTTTCCTGCGGTAGCAGGTCAGCAAAAAGACATTTTCGACAAATGGGCGGAAGCGATTGAAACCCAATCGAACGGCCGTATTGAAGTGGAAATGTACCCTTCATCCACGTTGGCGAAACCACCGGCACTGTACGACGCAGCAAAAAACCAAATTGCTGACGTTGTGGTAACCGTTCAAGGTTACACGGCGAACCGTTTCCCACTGACGCAAATCGTTGAGCTACCAGGGGTAGTGCAAAGCGCTGCGCAGGGTTCCTGTGTGTTGCAAAGCATCTACGATGAAGGTTTCCTAGACAAAGAATACCGTGATACCAAACCGCTGTTCCTATTCACACACGGACCAGGTGGTATCCACACGGTAGGTAAAGAAATCAACACACCTGAAGACCTAGAAGGTCTGCGTATTCGTCGTCCAACGGCGGTGGTGGCGAAGATTCTAGAAGGTCTAGGCGCGCAGCCAGTGGGCATGCCAGCACCCGATTCTTACCAATCGGCACAGCGTGGCGTGATCGACGGTGTGTCATTGCCATGGGAAGGTCAGTACACCTTCCGTCTAAACGAATTGACGCCGCACCACACTGAAGTGGGTGGTCTGTACACGCTTTCGTTTGTGGCGACCATGAACAAATCTTTCTACAACAAGCTACCAGCGGATCTGAAGAAAGTGATCGACGACAACTCTGGTATGGATTGGGCGAAGATCGCAGCCGCGTCGTTTGACCGTCTAGATGAAGAAGGTCGTAAGCAAGCCTTGGAAATGGGTCACAAGATCAATGTGATCGAAGGCGGCGCGGAAAACCCACGCTGGAAACCTGTGTTGTACCAAGCGACAGAAGATTACCTAAACGAGCTTGAGAAGAAACGTTTGCCTGCGCACAAGGTGTATGCCCGTGCCATGGAACTTAGCCAAACGACTTGTCAATAATCTTACCTGCTTGTCCCGACAGTGCCTGTCCTAGGCACTGTCTCTTTCAATAGTCAGCCTAATTTGAGTAAGCATTAGCCTGGCCATTGTTTTTCTTCGGAGTTAGTTATGAATTCACTTTCTCGTGTATTTGGCAAGCTGACGCTACTGATGCACTGGATTGGTGGCGTTTTCTTGCTGGGGATGATGTTCTCAACCTTAGCAGACGTTATCACAAGGGGCTTGTTCTCCCTTACGGATGGAGCCGTCGACTGGACCTTTATCGGTGGTGTAGAGCTGGTTAAATACTTCCTACTGTTTACCGTACTGTTTATTTTGCCTCACTCAGTGAGCCGTTCTCAGGTGATCGTGGATCTGTTCACCGATAACTTTAGCGAGCGTAAAAAGCAGTTTTTTGAAGGCTTCTACCTACTGTGTTTCGCATTTCTTGGCGGTGCCATGAGCTTTAGCTTTTTCCATCTGATCGATGAAGCAGCGATGAGCTATGAAACCACCCAAGATCTACTAATTCCTATGACGTATTTCTACACCGTAGCGACCTTTGCCACAGCCATGCTGTGCTTATCGGCCACGCTGAATGCGTTTTCATTGGTACTAACGAAAAACAAGAGTGACGACGCATGAGTACGACAGCTATCGGTTTAACATGTATTGCAGTCATGCTGTTTATGATTGCCTTGCGTGCCCCAATCGCCCTAAGTATGGCGGTGATGGGCTTTATTGGCTTTGGTGCAATCGTAGCGTTTGATCCTGCGATTTCGATCTTGGCCACAGGGCCGTTTGAAACCCTTTCAAACTACAGCTTTAGCCCGATTCCAATGTTTATCCTGATGGGGGTGTTTGCCTCCAAAGCGGGCATGTCTCAAGAACTATTCACTGGCGCGCGCACCTTATTTGGTAGCTGGCGCGGTGGTATGGGTCTAGCGGCCGTGACCTCGTGCGGTATTTTCTCAGCGATTTCGGGTTCTTCCATGGCGACTGCAGCGAGTATGTCCCGCGTGGCGCTGCCCGAAATGGAGAAGAACGGTTACGCGCCAACCTTGGCAACAGGCACCTTGGCGGCAGGTGGTACCTTGGGGATCATGATTCCGCCATCGATCGCCTTACTACTTTATGCACTGATCACAGAGCAATCGGTCGGTGATATGTTTATTGCGGGCGTTATCCCAGGCATTCTTGGGTTGGTACTCTACGGGGTAACGGTCGCAGTTTTAGTTACCTTGTATCCCAATATGGCACAGCCAGGTGAAGCGACAACCCTTAAGCAAAAGATAGTCGGTCTAAAAGGCTTGCTACCTTTTACGGGGGTGTTCCTATTCATCATTGGCGGCATCTACTCGGGTTGGTTTACGCCAACGGAAGCGGCAGCGGTGGGTGCCGCAGCGACTTGGATCATTGCCCAAGTGCGCGGTATGCGCTTTGAGCAATTCCTAGAAGCGATCCAAGAAACCCTAGTGATGTCGGCGATGATCTTCTTTATGATCATTGGTGCGGAGATCTTTGGTTACTTCCTATCGGTATCGCGTATTTCCTTCACCCTAGTGGAATGGGTTGATGCGCTGCAGTTATCACCTTACATGGTGTTGTTCTGCATCCTGATCCTGTTTGTACTACTAGGCTGTGTTATGGACAGTATCGCCATGCTGTTGCTAACCGTACCTGTGGTCTACCCATTGGTAGGGGCGGCCGGCTTCGATCCAATTTGGTTCGGCATCATCGCCGTGATCACAGTAGAGCTTGGTTTGATCACCCCGCCGGTAGGGATGAACGTGTTCGTGATTAAATCGGTCGCACCGCATATTTCCATCGGTGCTATGTACAAGGGCGTTTTACCATTCGTAATTTCGGATGTGGTACGTCTAGGACTGATTATTCTGTTCCCAGCGTTGGCGGTCGGCTTGCTATAAACTGAGCCGAACATGCTTAAAGCGTCATGGTGCGAACCATGGCGCTTTTTTTGTGTTTTGAAGTAAGCAAAAGATTGCGCGAAAAGTTTTCAACAGCACGATAAAATTCGATAATTTGCCACGAACTGTGTATAACTAGGCGGCTTTTCAACAAGTTTATAAGATTACTTATGGAGGAATTCTTGCAGCAAAAGTAGGCCGATCATACCCATGCAAACAAGGTACAAAATCATCCAACGTACTTTCATGCAGTAGGGACAAGGTTTACGTTTCTTCTTAGCCATAAGCGTTCCTGCTGAGGCCAACCAAACGCCTCGAAATTAACTTTTCCACGATCTTAACAACTTGCACGACCCGATTCCATCTTGTACGACTCAGCTCCGCCTAGGGTAGCGATCCTGCGCATCTCTCATGTACACCCCGACTCCGTTCGGGGACGCGATACCGCATCCTCAGCAGCATCTCCATGTACGACCCGATTCCAATCGGGGACGCGATCTCACATCCTCAGCAACAGTTAGTATTAACCCCAGCTTTTTCAGGCTAGGGAGCTTCCATGCAATTCAATTCGCTTGCGCATTGTCTTCGTGCCTCGACGCGTCAGCGCGAATCAAACGCATGGAAGCTTTATCAAGTCAGAAGTCATTGGAAACATTATGGGGTTAGCTTAGTCTTTAGCTACTGTTTTCATGAATCATTGAAATGCTGAGGGGATTAACAATTCTTTGCATGTGGGATTTTACTGAATACGGACATGAATTTAGGAGCACAGCTATTATGGATGAAAAAGTGAAGGGATCATGGGAGAGATTTTTAAATCCTGCTTCTCTCAAAATAATATTATTACGGCATCAGTCCATTCGATGGCGTTTGAAATGTTGAAAAGTGCAATCGAAGACAAGATTAAGGAGTTTTTTACCAATGGGTTTGATGAGCATGGACCTATTGTTAGTGAAGACTATAGAGAAAAAGTCCTCAAGCTTAATCGCAGTAGAACATATGCTTCTCTTAGCTGGTTAAAACATATGGAAGCTATTGATGATAATGACCTTGAGACGTTCGAGCGTATAAAACGTCATCGTAACGAACTTACACACGAACTTTTTAAGTTTGTATCTCAAGGTTGCTCTTTCGATGTCAGTGAAAGTTTTAGTGACATGGTTGCATTGCTAAGAAAAGTAGAAATGTGGTGGTTTGTAAACCTTGAAATGGCAATCGCCCCTGAATCCTACTCTCCAGATTTAAACTTGGACCAAGTTTCACCTGGGCGTGTTTGGATGCTAGAGGTGCTTATAAATACTGCATTAGGCTCGGAAGAGGAGGCTATTAAGTTTTATAACGAGTTCGTCAAGCAGGCGGAAGCGCAATAACTTATCCAGATTGACACTAACGCATTTAAAACTAAGCTACCATGACCCCAACCCTTAAAGCCAAAATCCTCGAAGTCTGTGACAAAAAGATCGCCACCAAAGGCGAGGGCGTTGGCATTTCGTTCTACGCGTTTTTCAAAAACAAAAACGACGATCCTGAGCTTCTTATGGAAGCAGCGGAATGGTGGATTAGAACCCATCAATTAGACCACTTTGAAAAGGCGGTAAAGATCAAAGCTCTAGTTCAAGCTGGCAGATAAGCTGTTCCCGCGCACAGCGCGGTCCTACAAGAGGGGGTGTTAAATTGATTGCTTCCAAGCCTGATAGACCGATTCCCCGAGCGGAGTCGGCTCGTACAAGAGACAAAACAATCTCAGAATAGGTCGCTGTGTGATCCAACTCGAGCCAGCTGCATTTGATTGTCGAAAATTCTGTAGATCAAGACAAGGTCCGGTTTAATATGACAATCTCTGAATCCCGCCCAATTCCCAGTCAATGCATGATCAACATTGTGAGTAGGGAGCGCTTCTCCTCTCTGCAGTTGAGCAATGACATTACCTACTTCAATAATGTCTGGGATCGACATTTTAGTGATTTTCTTGAAGTCTTTCTTAAATTGGGATGAGTACGTTAGGTCATACACCGGATACTTTACCCTCTGTTAACTCATCGAGTAGATCATTAACAGACTCTGCTTTATGACCTTTGCCTTCCACTAGTTCTTGCATAGCGGCTGCGGTTGTCTCATTTGGTTTAGCAACACGCAGCTCAAATGGAATGCCGCCGTGGTTGATGACGGCTTTGGCAAACAGTTTGAGAGCTTGCGATGTGCTTAGGCCCATTTCCTCACAAATACTGGTAAACGCTACCTTGGTATCGTGATCAATGCGCGTACTTAACATTTCAGATCTCATAATGTCACCTTTGTGTTCATATGTATGACAATGTATTACGTATAGTATATGAATAGATGCCAAATGCTTCAATAAAATAGAGAAAAGAAACGGATACTGCTTATTTCGGGAGATGCGCAGGTTGTAGTTCCCGCGCGCAGCGCGGTCCTACAAGAGGCGGCGTTAATACTGATTGCCTCCAAGTACGATAGATCGCTTCCCCGAGCGGAGTCGGGTCGTACAGGAGGCAAAAACAAAGCCCACAAAAAAATCCGATTGAGTTTCCCCAATCGGATTTTTTATTAAAACCTTAAACAGTCGCGATTACTGAGCTGTTTCAGTTGCTTTTTGTTGCTGCTGTAGGTTTTCTAGGTATAGCGCATCGAAGTTGATCGGAGCCAGCATCACTGGGTTGAAGCTGCCTTTGATGATCACAGAGTCGATGGTTTCACGTGCGTATGGGAACAATGTGCCTGGGCAGAATGCACCTAGTGCGTGGTGTAGTTGACGCTCTTCGAAGCCAGCGATGGTGAATAGGCCACCTTGCTGAACTTGTACTAGGTAAGCTGGCTCACCGTTGTTTTTCACGTTCACTGTGATGTCTAGTACCACTTCGTATAGGTTTTCACCTACTTGACGGCTTTTAGTGTTTAGCTCAAGGCCTACTTCTGGCTTCCACTCTTCTTGGAATACAAGCGGAGAACGTGGTGATTCAAATGATACGTCTTTTAGGAAGATACGTTGAATTTGTAGTTGTGGTTGAGCTTGGTTTTCTTCAGCCATGATAGTTCCTTGGTGTTTTAGTTAGAGGCAAGCAGAGCGTCAAGCTCGCCTGCACTTTCGAGCGCAAATAGGTCGTCGCAACCACCTACATGACGGTCTCCAATCCAGATCTGAGGTACTGTGTGACGGCCGCTTTTTTCCATCATTTCCTGACGTAAAGCGTGGTTGCCATCAACATTAATCTCGTCGAAGTCCGCTTGCTTATATTGCAACAACTGCTTTGCACGGAAGCAAAATGGGCAGTAGTTGCTGGAATAAATTGTTACGTTAGCCATTGCGGACACCTTCTCTTATTTCTTCACTAGCGGTAGGCCAGCGTTTTGCCATTCTGTGATACCGCCTTGTAGCTTGTACACATCGTAGCCTGACTTGATTAGCTCTTTAGCGCTTGAGCCCGCTGTCATACCCGTTTTACATACTAAGATGATTGGGGAAGATTTGTATTTTTCTAGGGTGCCGGCAGAATCTTTCAGTGTTGCTGAAGGAATATTGATCGAACCCGTTAGGTGACCGGTACGAAACTCGTTCGCTGGACGGATATCGACCACTACCGCGTCTTTATCGTTGATCAAGTTGGTCGCTGCATTGGTAGACAAAGCGCGTGCACCACCACGTGTTTCCACGAAGATCAAGGTTGCCGCAATGAATACGAATACCGCTACCATTTCCCAATGGTTTAAAGAAAATTCAATTAGTTGGTTCATCATGTGGATTCAAGCCTATAAAAAAACTGCAAAGCATTATACACGGTGAGGGTAAAGGGTACATACTAGCAAGCCAGTGCAGTTGAAATGGAGTGATAGCGGTGTTCAGCCAGAGTATAAAGGCCTTTTGTTGCATTCTTTTGATCACCAGTTTAGTTGCCTGCAGTGGTACGCCTTCGAAAAAGGAATTTGATGCGACTCGGGATCAACAACAGTATGAATTAGCACAGTTACTGGAAACCCTTTGGCAACGAGGACACATTATCCCGACGCTACAACAGGGCGCGCCCTTGATCAGTACCGCTAAGGCTGGGCAGGATGCTATCGCTACGCAGAACCAAAACAATATTGATTTGGTGAAAACGGAATTAGCCAAGTTAGATGCCAAGTTAGTGGAGCGTCAACAGCAGCCTGCCACAGGGGATTTGGCCCAGTTAATGGCGTTGTCAGTGCAAGACACGGCGAAAACCCAGTACATCGCTGAGCCTTTGATTCTTTACCGCTCGGAGCAAACCCGCTGGCGTTTGATGGGCGAAAACGGTGCTGAGATCTGGCTTAATGTGGTGTGGAATGAAAAGGGGAAACTCTATATCGAAGGCCAAGAAACCATCGATCTGAGTCCAAGTAGCCCGGACACCCCACGTACGCTGCAAGTCTTCTATTACGGCGGTAAGGTGCTGGCGCAGGCTTCTCTTACCCTAGAGCTACAAACAAAAGTGCCGCGTTTATAACGCGGCACTTTTCTATCCCTTCTCTAAGCTTCTAATGCTCTGTTTAAGCCGCCGTATTGGTGGAGTCAAAGATCTTATCGGCATTGCCTTCGATAAAGCTGTCGAACAGTTCACCGTTCGGCTGTTTATGGCGCAAGGCAAATTCATAGAAACAGCTTGGGATGACACGTGTTTCACCGCCCGCGAAGGTGAATTCGATCTTATCCGCCATGGTTGAAGACTGCTCTAGATAAAGCTCTGGGGAGCCTTTGATCAGGCCACCGGTTTGGTTCAAGGTGTAACCTTGATCCAACAGCAGTTGGTTAACTTCTTGGATGGTTGGCGTTTGCGTCAGGTGATTAATGCTGACGGTAAAGTGGTTCGCCTGTAAGCCCATGGTGCTCAGCCAAGCGGCGTATTCGCTGTGCTGGGCTAGGGTTAGGTAATCCTGCTCGGCGATGGGTTGCCATAGACATTTTGACCAGAAAATCTCAGGGCCTTGCACCACATCCGCTGGAATCTGCGCCACTAGCTTGCCAATGATGGCTTGGCAGTCCGTTGGCAGTTCGTCTGTTAACAGCTCAGACAAGAAAATTTTTGGCGCGTCTGCTTGGCTTTGATGTTTGTAGCAACGGGCTTTTAAGTGTTTGTTTTCAAAACGAAACGCGCCGTAAGCTTGATAGCCAAGGCCGGTCAGAATCGGTTCTAATTTTTCTAATGCAATCGGTGAATTGGCAAAGGTACGAAAGGCGATGTGATCGTTGATCACGCTTTCGCCGTGCTCTTTAAACAGGGTTTGAATACGCTGCGCCTGTGGCGTTACGCTGGTGTAAGATTCCCAAAGTGAAGCAAAGAACTGATCGACTGGCATGGAATGGCTCCTATTATTATGTCGTTGTCTCTATTCAATGTAAGACGCTCACCGGGGTTACGCAAAAGGTAAAAAAGCATCTTTTGATGCGTAAAACTCATGCATTGGCTTTGATGGCTGAGGTTTTGGTATTCATGCGTTGCTTGACCGATAAGATGGTATTGATCAAGTGCGCGGGCAGATTGCTCTCTTTGGTATGGGCAATACCGACCACGCGCTTCAGGGCCACATCGGTAATCGGGCGAATGGTGACATCGCTGCGACCGCGCAAGGAATGCTCTGGGATCAGCGACACGCCTAGGCCTGCGGCCACCAAATCCAGGGCGTACTCTTCGGTTTTGACTTGTGCGCGTACGTCCATGGTAATGCCTTGTTTCTGCATCAGATAGTCCCAGGACTCTTGGATGTCGCAGGGTTTTCTTGAGATAAACGCCAGTTTGTCGATCTGCTTAATGGATAACGACGGGAACTCGGACAACCAATGATCATTGGCCATGGCGATCACATAGTTGTCTTCCCACAGGTAATAAAACACATCGTTTTCATTGGTGTAGTTATCACAGGTAAAGCGTAAATCGGCTTTTTCCGACGCATCCACCAAGCTAAAGGTCAGTCCTGGGATTTCATCGAGTAAGGTTTTCAATACTTGGCTGACGAGAGCGCCGGATAGAAACGGCGATAGGGAGATCGAAACTTCGAGTGGCGCATGGGTATCAGCAAATAAACTGCGCATGGCATTCATCTCATTCACCATACGACAGGCGTGAGGGTAGAGCTTGGCGCCACTGTCCGTTGGTGTGACCCCTTTGGAATGGCGCACAAACAATTGCGTGCCAAGATCACTTTCCAATTGCGCTAAGGTCGCGGAAATCGAAGGCTGGGCGACAAAGCAACGCTTGGCCGCGGCGCTTAGACTGCGCTCTTCAAACACCGCAATAAAATAACGTAGTGAACGAATATCCATCCTGATTTCCTCTATTACCCTTTTATCAAGCCTGCTCGACTATAGCGCTGATCTAGGTATAGGACAAACCTATACCAGAGGCAGGAAATCAATATTTCTCCTTGATGGCTAGACTGAGTAGAGTGAATTCAAACCAACCGTTAATGATTACAGAATAAAGGGGACACCATGACGCTTGCTTGTTTAGACACCTTAGGCGTAAACCAACTAAAACAGGGCGATACCTTTTACAGCGTATTGACGGGTAACTCTGTGGCTCTAGGTCAAGGTGATGCCTTTGCCGCCCATAGCCCAATCGACGGTGCCAAGCTGTCACAATTTAATAACGCTACACCAGCACAGCTAGACGCCGTGACGGCAGAGCTACAAGACGCATTCAAAGCGCTACGCGTGATTCCTGCGCCACGTCGTGGTGAGTTGGTACGCCGTATCGGTGAAGAAGCGCGTAAATACAAAAACGAATTGGCACAGGTGATTTCCCTAGAAGCGGGTAAGATCCTTCCAGAAGCCTTAGGTGAAGTACAAGAGTGGATCGACGTGTGTGATTTCGCCGTTGGCCAATCCCGTATGCTGCACGGTCTGTCAATCGTATCCGAGCGCCCAGGGCATCGCATGATGGAACAGTGGCATCCACTGGGTCCTGTTGCTGTGATCACAGCGTTTAACTTCCCGATGGCGGTTTGGGCTTGGAACGCCATGCTAGGCTTAGTGTGTGGTGATCCCATTCTGCTAAAACCATCTGAAAAAGCGCCCCTGTGTGCCTTAGCCATGTACCAAATCGCACAAAACGTGATTACTGAAATGCCAGATATTCCAAAAGCGTCTGTCAGTGTCATGATCGGCGGCCGTGATTTGGGTGAAGCCATGTCTTCAAGCCCAGTGTTCCCGCTAGTGTCAGCAACGGGTTCAACCGCCATGGGTAAAGCGGTGGCTGAAACGGTGGCAAAACGCTTAGGCCGTTCTTTGCTAGAGCTGGGCGGTAATAACGCCATGATTGTCTCTGACACCGCAGATCTAGATCTTGCCCTACGTGCCATTGTGTTCTCTGCGGCCGGCACAGCAGGTCAGCGTTGTACCACGTTACGTCGTTTGATTACCCATGAATCGGTAGTAGATGGCTTGGTAGAACGTATCGCGAAAGCTTACTCATCGCTACGCATTGGTAACCCAATGACGGAAGGCAACTTGGTCGGCCCATTGATTGATGAAGGTAGCTTTGCACGTATGCAAAATGCTCTAGAAGCGGCGAAAGCTCAGGGTGGCGAAGTAGTGTTTGGTGGCGAACGTGTTACCGATGGCGTGCCAGCGGGTGGCTTCTATGTGCGTCCTGCGATTGTCCGTATTGCCCACAATGCGCCGATTGTGCACGAAGAAACCTTCGCACCGATCTTGTATGTGCTGACCTACACCTCATTTGAGCAAGCGTTAGAGATTCAAAACGAAGTGCCACAAGGCCTATCGTCTGCTGTGTTTACGGAAAGCATGCGTGAAGCGGAGCTGTTTATGTCTCCAGCTGGTTCTGACTGTGGTATTGCCAACGTCAATATCGGTACCTCGGGTGCTGAGATCGGTGGTGCCTTCGGTGGTGAGAAAGAAACCGGCGGTGGTCGTGAATCTGGCTCCGATGCATGGCGTAACTACATGCGCCGCACTACTAACACGGTCAACTACGGTGGTGATCTGCCATTAGCTCAAGGCATTGTTTTTGAATAATCCCCTTGTTTAGCGCCCTCATATTGATGGATTAGGAGGCCTAGGTTATGTCTGAGTTGATGTGTGATTCCCTGTGGCGCGCCAGTGCGCCACAGGGACCAAAGTTAAGTCCACTAGAAGCAGATCTGGAGGTGGATGTTGCCATTGTCGGTGGTGGTTTCACTGGACTGTCGACGGCTTTGCACCTTGCTAAAGCGGGTAAAAAAGTGGTGGTGATTGAGGCCAATGAAGTCGGCTTTGGTGGTTCAGGTCGTAACGTAGGCCTTGCCAATGCGGGCGTATGGCTGGAGCCGAATCAGTTGGATGTGGCATTAGGAGCAGAAGCCGGTTGGGCACTGTATGACATGCTCGGTAATGGTCCAGACTATGTCTATGGCCTGATCGAGCAATATCAAATCGAGTGTGAACCGGTGCGTAAGGGCACCTTGCATGCCGGCGTTGGCAAGCAAGGGTTAGCGCAGTTACAGCGTCGTCATCAGCAGATGGTGGAGCGTGGCTCGCCAGTGCAATTGCTAAGCGCGAGCGAAGCACAACAACGCATTGGTTCGAAAAGCTTTAACTCGGCGCTGTTTGATCCTCGTGCGGGCACGATTCAACCCATGGGTTACGCCCGTGGCTTGGCTCATGCGGCGCTAAAAGAGGGGGCGCTGTTATTTGATCAGTCGCCGGTGCTGGGCATTGAGAAGCAAGCCTCGCGCTGGCAAGTTCGCTGTGCTCACGGCCAGGTCACTGCCGAGCAAGTGGTGCTGGCCGCCAATGCTTACGCGGATTTTTTCTTAAAGCCGCAAGAGCGTAAATTTGTGCCGATCAGCTACAGCCAGATGGCGACCAAGCCTTTGGGTGAGGCTGAGCTGGAACGTATCCTGCCGGGTAAAGAAGGTCTGTGGGACACCTGCATGGTGATGAGTTCGTTCCGCCTGGATCAGCAAGGTCGTTTGATCTTTGGCGGCATGGGCAATACGGGTGCCATGCATACGGACTGGGCTAAGCAACGCTTAAAAGACTTGTATCCTTTCTTGAATAAGGTCGAGTTCGATTATTTCTGGAGTGGCAAAATTGCCTACAGTGATGATCACTTGCCCCACTGTCAGGTGCTTGATCAAGGTCTGTATAGTGTCTCCGGTTACAGTGGTCGTGGCATCTGCACGGGTACTTTAATGGGTAAGGAATTGGCGGAGTTGTTGTCTGAGCAGCGCAGCGAAACCACGTTCCCGATGGCGACCCTAGATGATATCTCCATGCGTGAAATGAAACGCATGTTCTACGAAGTAAGTGCTCACACCTATCATTATGGACAACGCACCCACGTCCTAGGCTAGCGCAGAATCTGAGGTTCTGCTTAGCCCATCAAAATAGAAAGTTCGGAGAATTCCGACATAAAAAGCGAGGAACCTGCAATGACAGCAGGCTCCTTTCGCGTCACAATGGCCGAGTGTTGCAATTTTATGTACAGTCATCCACCCAAATACAAGAAAAACGGTCTATCGATGCGGAGATACATTCCATCTTCAACGGCACTCAAATGTTTTGAGGCCTCTGTTCGACATCTGAGTTTTACCCGAGCTGCCCAAGAACTGCACCTAACCCAAAGTGCGGTCAGTCGACAAATTCGTAACCTTGAAGAATTCCTATCGAGGGATTTGTTTATTCGTTTGAACAAGCGTTTGGTGTTAACCAGTACCGGCGCCGCCTACTACAAAGAAGTGGTGCCATTGCTGGATAGCATGGAAAACGCCAGTCTGCGTATGCTTTACCGTGAAGACGAAAAAACCACCCTGACCATTTCTGCATTACCGACCTTTGCTTCCTACTGGCTGATGCCGAAGCTGGCCCAGTTCGCCAAATCCCACCCGCAATTTCAGGTCAAGGTACGCTCGTTAGACGATGCGGTGAAGTTTGATCCAGAAGCGGTGGATATCATCTTGCATTACGGTGGTGATCACTGGCCCCGTGCAGTAAGTCATCACTTACTCGGTGAAAGCGTAGTCGCAGTGTGTTCTCCTGCACTGATTGAAGGGCAAGGTGCACTTGAAGTAGAAGATGTGCTGTCGTATCCGTTGCTGCATTTATCGTCGCGTATTCATGCTTGGCCCGATTGGTTAGCGGCCCATGAATTGGAAAGCGGTTCTCTGGCCGGCCCAGCCTTCGCTCATTTCCATATGCTATTGGAAGCAGCGAAACACGGTATGGGGGTGGCGATCATGCCGACCATTATCGCCGCGCAAAGCCTTGCTAATGGTGAACTGGTGGCGCCGTTTGGTGCAGCCATTGAAACACCACACGAGTATTTGTTGTCTTATCCAGCGGATAAAGCGGACCTAGAACAGGTGGTGACTTTCCGCGATTGGCTGCTAGCACAGGCGAGTGTAACGAAAGAGAATTAATCGGGTTGCCAACGTGTGTTATCTGTGACGAAACTGAAGGCTATGTTAGTATTTGACTAACTGTCTAAGTTACATATCGGGATGAGCACGTATGAACAAAAAAACCACGGCACTGTTTATTTTGGACGGTTGGGGTTACAGCGAAACCTCAACATCAAACGCTATCGCAGCGGCAAATACGCCGAACTGGGATAAGCTTTGGAGTGAGCGCCCACACACCTTGATTAAAACTTCAGGTATGGCGGTGGGCCTACCCGAAGGTCAAATGGGTAACTCTGAAGTGGGACACATGAACCTTGGCGCTGGCCGAGTGGTGTACCAAAACTTCACTCGTATCGGCAAAGCCATCGAAGACGGTAGCTTCTTCGATAACGATGCTTTAGTGACCGCTGTGGATAAAGCGGTTGCCGCAGGCAAAGCGGTTCATATCTTAGGTTTGCTCTCCCCGGGTGGTGTGCACTCGCACCACGAACAAATTATGGCCATGTGTGAATTGGCGGCCAAACGCGGCGCCAAAGCTGTTTATGTACACGGTTTTACCGATGGCCGTGATACGCCACCACGCTCTGCCCATACTCCCATCGCACAACTTGAAAACAAACTTAAAGAACTAGGTGTTGGCCGTATTGCCACACTAGTCGGCCGTTACTTTGCTATGGACCGCGACAATCGTTGGGACCGTGTTGAGCAGGCTTACAATGCCATCGTGTTAGGCGAAGGTGCTTACCAAGCAAGCCGTGCGTTTGATGCCATTGATGACGCTTACGATCGTGACGAAAACGATGAGTTCGTCAAAGCCACCATCATCGGTGAGGCTGTGAAAGTGGAAGACGGCGATGCGGTGATCTTTGCCAACTTCCGTCCAGACCGTGCGCGTCAATTGACCCGTGCTTTTACCGATGCCGACTTCTCTGGCTTTGCCCGTAAAGCGACGCCAGCCTTGGCCGGCTTCGTGACCTTCACTGAATTCGCTTCCGACATCAAAGCGGCAGTGGCTTACCCGCCAGAAGCCCTAAGCAATACGCTGGGTGAAGTGCTATCGAAAACCGGTAAGAAACAGCTACGTATCGCCGAAACGGAAAAATACGCCCACGTGACGTTTTTCTTTAATGGCGGTGAAGAAGCGGTATTTGATGGCGAAGAGCGTGAATTGATTCCTTCGCCTGATGTGGCGACTTACGATCTGAAACCAGAAATGAGTGCACCAGAAGTCACCGACAAATTGGTTGAGGTGATTGAAGCGGGCAAATACGACACCATCATCTGTAACTTTGCCAACGGTGACATGGTTGGCCACAGCGGTATCTTTGATGCGGCAGTCAAAGCGGTCGAAGCAGTCGATGTTTGTCTTGGTCGTATCTTGGCAGCCTTGGAAAAGAACGGTGGTCAGTGTTTAATTACCGCCGACCATGGTAACGTGGAGCAGATGTTGAGCGATGACGGCACACAGCCATTGACGTCGCACACCATCGAGCCTGTGCCGCTGGTGATGGTGACCCCAGAAGCGAGTTGGTCACTGAAAGACGGTGCCTTGTGTGACATTGCGCCAACGATCCTAGAAATGATGGGCATGGATGTACCGGCTGAAATGACTGGCCACAGCCTGCTTGTTCGTTCGTAAACGAAGGGAATCCTTATGGGTTTAAAAGCCTGTTTGTTGATGCTCACGGTACTGCTGTCCAGTGTTAGCTGGGCAGCTGAGCCGCAAACCCCAGAAGAAGCACGTCAACAGATCCAAACTTTGCAACAGGATTTGAGCAAGTTAAACGGCTGGCTCAAAGACCTGAAAGGTGAACGCTCCAGTGTGGAGCAACAACTAGAAAGCAAAGAAAAAGCGATCCAAGATCTGTCCAAGCGTATTCTGGAGTTACAGCAAAGCTTAGAGAAAGGCGCCGCTCAGTTGCAGAATCTGCAAACTCAGCAGCGCAGCTTGCAGCAAAGCATTCAACAGCAATACCAACAGATAGCCGCCCAACTTCGGGCGGTTTATCGTTCTGGTAGCGATGAAGGCTTAAAGTTTTTATTGGACGATCTCCCGACAGACGAAGCCATGCGTCTGATCCACTACAATCGTTATTTCTCCACTGCGCGTCAGTCGTTGATCAATGGTTTCGCGGCCGAAGCGGACGATCTAAACCTAATTGAAAAGAGTATTCGCAGCCAACGTGCGCAAATGGCAGAAGAGCAAAGCGATCTTGAGAAGCAGCAGGCGCGTGTCAAAGACGAACAAGCGCAGCGTAAAAAACTGTTGGCCAAAATTGAAACGGATTTGAATTCTGGTGATCAAAGGGCGCAGCAGATCAAAAAAGATCAAGCACAAATGCAGGCCCTGTTGAAACAATTGGAAGCGGCCTTGGCGGCCTTAGCGGATATACGCATTCCTGACCAAGATACGCCGTTTGCGAAGCAAAAAGGAAAGTTGATTCCACCGCTTAAAGAGATCAAGCGCTTGCCGGATAATTCCCAAATTAACTTGGGCGGTGTGACCTTGGCAGCAAAAAATGGCGAGGAAGTGCGCGCAGTACATCATGGTCGCGTGGTGTTTTCAGATTGGATGCGCGGTTTTGGTTTTCTAATGATTCTCGATCATGGTAGTGGCTACATGTCACTCTATGGTTACAACCAGAGTTTGTTAAAAGACGTGGGCGAATGGGTCAACGCCAACGAAATTATTGCCACCGCGGGTAGCTCAGGTGGCCGCCCAGAAAATGGGTTATTTTTTGCGATACGACATAATGGCGAGCCTTTGGCGCCGATTAACTGGCTAGACAAGGGCTAAAAGCTTCATAAGAAGGAATGGAATATGGTTGCTATCAAGCGTCACCTAATACTAGGGGCTAGTGCTTTGCTGTTAAATTCAGCGTGGGCCGCTCCTGAGCCGAATACTGAGAGTGCGCCCATTCCTCTGGCGCAAATTCAGACATTTGTCGAAACCTTTGAAACCATCAGTGCTGGCTATGTTGAAGAGCTCAACGACGAAGAGATTCTCAATAAAGCACTGAAGGGCATGGTGTCGTCCCTTGACCCGCATTCCGAATATCTCACCAAAGAAGAAGTGACCGACTTTGATGAACAGACCTCGGGCAATTACGCTGGGATTGGCGTTGAAGTGGAAATGGTCGATAACAAGCTGACGGTGATTTCACCGGTAGATGATTCGCCTGCGGCCAAAGCCGGTATCAAAGCGGGAGATGTGATCATCCGTATTGATAACCAGTTGGTGTCTGGTGTCGGTTTGCAAGAAGTGGTGAAGCTGATGCGCGGTAAAGTCGGAAGCTCAGTGTTACTCGACATTGACCGCAATGGTGAGATCAAACAGTACTCGGTTAAGCGCGCTGAAATTGAAGACAGTAGCGTCACCAGCGAGTGGCTAGGTAATGATATTGCCTACATCCGTATTAGCCAATTTTTGGGCAACTCAGCGAAAGAATTCCGCGAAAAGCTCACCGATTTGCAAAAAGAAGCACCGATCAAAGGCCTAGTTTTAGACTTGCGTAATAACCCAGGCGGTGTGCTGCAAAGTGCCGTGGGCATTGTTGATACCATGATCAATGACGGTCTGATCGTTTATACCGATGGTCGTCATGAATACTCGAAAAGCCAATTCAAAGCCGCCAAAGAAACTACCTTGTTGCCGAAAGCGCCATTGGTCGTCTTGGTGAACGAAGGCTCGGCGTCGGCCTCAGAAGTCTTGGCTGGTGCGATTCAAGATCATAAACGTGGCTTAGTGTTGGGCACAGAAACCTTCGGTAAAGGCTCAGTACAAACCGTAGTACCGCTAAGCACGGGGGCCGCAGTGAAACTGACGACGGCGCTGTACTACACGCCAAACGGCCGTTCCATCCAAGCTCAAGGTATCATGCCTGATATGGTGATTCCTCAAGCTAAAGTGGAAGTAGAGAAGGGACGTTTCTTTATCAAGGAAGCGGAACTGAAAGGCCACCTAGGCAATGGTACCGGTGGTGTCGAACGTACTAGCTCCGACGTGGACAGCAAGTTGAATGATCTTGCGGTGAACGATTTCCAGTTATTCCAAGCGCTTTCCATCTTACAGAGTGCCCAGCAGTTTTTGGTTAAGTAATGCAACGAACCCTCTCAATGTGGGCCAAGGCCAGCGTTTTGCTGGCCGGCCTGAATGGTGCTCTGTATGCCGATATTCAAGACGCAGAGCCGATGCCGTTTCCAGTATTGGATCAAACTACGCCTAAAAAGCTTGATCCGTTTCCTTATCTAGCGCCTTCGCTTGACGAGACTCCGACTTGGCCGCCGCTGTTCAAAATACCACAGCCTAAACCTGAGTCCGCTCCCGCTAGCAAGTTACCGATTATTACTCAGCGCATGGCGCCAATATCGGATATGGATGCCATGCCAGCACCGCCCAGAATCGCCGTTATTATTGATGATGTGGGTTATAGTCGCCGTGGTATGGAAGAGACGCTCGCGTTACCGCTGCCTGTGGTGCTGGCGATTCTGCCGGAAACGCCCTATGCCGAGAAAGCCGCCCAACGTGCGCAATTACAGGCGCGCACTACGATTCTGCACGCGCCGATGGAGAATCAGCGTGAATTAAAATTGGGCCCAGGTGGACTCTATGTGCGTATGGGGGAAGAGGAGTTTAAGCGTACCCTCAGAACCGATCTCGACAATGTGCCCCATGTGAAAGGGGTTAATAATCATATGGGCTCATTACTGACCACTCATACTCAGCATATGCAATGGGTGATGGATGTGATGGCGGAGCGCTCATTATTTTTTATTGATAGCCTTACCAGTCCGCAAAGTGTTGCCCACGCCGAGGCGAGTGCGCGTGGCATTCCGACCGTCACTCGTGATGTGTTTCTCGATAATGTACGCTCGGCACAAGCCATTGGTGACCAATTTGAACGCTTGCTAAAGCATGCCCATCAGCATGGCTCAGCGATCGCTATCGGTCACCCTTATCCTGAAACAACGGCTTATCTACAGCAACGTCTACAACAACCCCTTTCTGCACAATTAGTGACCATTGATCACTTGCTCAAGTAATCGATATCGGTCTAATTAAGCTCAATCACGGCGACTTTGTTCGTGGTTTTGGCTGCTTTTTTAGACTGATGTCAGTCCAAAATTTCATGCGAGAACGATAACTTAGAAGAATATTCTGAGTTTTTGTTGTTTCTCGGGAAATATGTTCGATTAAATCTTGCACTGCTATTGACCGCTATTTGACCAGACGGTATGTTTTGTGTTCACCAATGGTGCACATTTCAAAAAATCTTTCCGTGATTATTGCTATTTTTTGCCATTTAGATGGCTTGTAATTTTCTGGAACGCTTCTTGCTTTTTTAGAATAACGATAAAACCAAAATGAGTAGGAGTTAAACATGTCGAACACAGTTGTAAGAAAAACGCTTATCTCTTTGGCGGTTGCTGGTGCAGCGTTCGCTGCTCAAGCAGATGTTGTCATCGGTGTTGCAGGTCCTCATACAGGTGCCTACGCTGCCTTCGGTGATCAGCTTTGGCGCGGCGCTGAAAAAGCGGCGATGGACATCAACGCTAAAGGCGGTATTAACGGCGAAATGATCAAGCTGGTGAAAGCCGATGATGCCTGTGAACCAAAACAAGCGGTATCGGTTGCTAACCGACTAGTGGACTCTGATGAAGCGGTGGCCGTAGTGGGTCACTTCTGTTCCTCTTCCTCAATTCCTGCTTCCACCATTTATGAAGAAGCGGGCGTACTGATGGTAACGCCTGGTTCGACCAACCCAACTCTAACCGATCGTGGTTTGCCAAACGTGTTCCGTGTTTGTGGTCGTGATGACCAGCAAGGTGACGTGGCAGCAAGCTACATTGTTGATCAGCTAAAAGCGAAACGCGTTGCTGTGCTGCACGACAAAGACACTTACGGTAAGGGTCTAGCGGACGCGATGAAGTCAGCCATGAACGCTTATGGCGTTGAAGAAGTGCTGTACGAAGGTTTGACGCGTGGTGAGAAAGACTTCAACGCACTGGTAACAAAAATCCGTTCAGTGGATGCGGATGTCGTTTACTTTGGTGGCTTGCACTCAGAAGCGGGTCCACTCGTGCGCCAAATGCGTGAGCAAGGCCTAACGGCGAAATTTATCTCTGGTGACGGTATCGTTTCCGATGAGTTTGTCTCAGTGGCGGGCTCGCCTGAATACGTGGACGGTGTATTGATGACCTTCGGTGCGGATCCGACCACTTACGCAGCGGGTAAAACTGTAGTCGATGAGTTCCGTGCGTCAGGCGTTGAGCCAGAAGGCTACGTAATGTACTCCTACACGGCGATGCAAGTGGTTGCAGCGGCCTTGGGTGCGACCGATATGGACCCAGTGAAAGCAGCAGACTGGCTACATGAAAACTCCATTGACACCGTAATGGGTGCTAAGAAATTTGATGACAAAGGCGACTTAACCGTATCTGACTACGTAATGTACGAGTGGGATAAAAACGGCAAGTACGCCATGATGAACAACTAACCCCCATTTAGTTGTTCAAAGAGGCGCAATGATTGCGCCTCTTGCTTTCCCTGTTACAAAAATTCCTAGAGGTTACTTCGATGGATATCGTTCTACAGCAGTTAGTGAACGGCCTCACGCTTGGCTCCGTTTACGGGCTTATCGCAATCGGATATACCATGGTTTACGGCATCATCGGCATGATCAACTTTGCCCACGGCGATGTTTACATGGTCTCCAGCTACCTGACCGCCATTGCGATTGCTCTTCTTACTTTCTTCGGTTTTGAGTCTTTTCCAATCATCATTTTCGGAACACTCATTTTTACAATCATTGTCACAGGCGCCTACGGCTGGGTGATTGAGCGGGTGGCTTATCGACCTCTACGTAACTCCAGTCGCCTCTCTATCCTAATCTCTGCGATCGGTATGTCGCTGATCCTGCAAAACTATGTACAAATCTCCCAAGGCGCACGCCAACAAGGTATTCCAACTTTACTAAGTGGTGCGATCCGATTTGAAGTGGGTGATGGCTTTGTCCAGATTACCTACATGAAATTATTCATTCTGTTTGCTGCGTTCTTGGGCATGGGCGTGTTGACCTACATTATCCAAAAAACCAAATTGGGTCGTATGTGTCGTGCCACGCAGCAGGACCGCAAAATGGCCTCAATCCTAGGTATTAATACGGATCGAATCATTTCTTCAGTGTTTGTCATCGGTGCGGCCATGGCGGCCTTGGCGGGTGTACTGGTGACACTAGATTACGGTGCGTTCGACTTCTATGTCGGCTTTATTATCGGTATCAAAGCCTTCACTGCAGCCGTGTTGGGCGGTATTGGTTCACTGCCGGGTGCCATGCTCGGTGGTTTGATTCTAGGGCTTTCCGAAGCGCTGTTTGCCGGCTTGATTTCTTCGGACTACAAGGATGTGTTCTCGTTCTCACTGTTGGTGGTGATTTTGATTTTCCGTCCAAGTGGTCTTCTGGGTAAACCTGAAGTGGAGAAAGTCTAATGAATCAGCAAACTGGAGTGAATATCGGTGCCAGTGTAAAAGACGCTGTCATAGCAGGCTTGCTGGCACTGATCGTATTTGGACCGATTATCGGTGTGTTATTGGACGGTTATGACTTTAGTGCTCGTCCTGAAGATTTGGCCATTGTCATCGCCATTGTTATGGTGGGACGTTTTGCCATGTCGGTGTTCGTGCAATCGAATGCTGGGCAAAAGTTCTTATATCGTCATGCGATGAAAGAAGACGGTGTCACCGTGACAGCACCGGGCTACAAAAGCAAACTCTACTACATCCTGCCGATCGTGATCGTAGTGGGTTTGATTGTGCCCTTTGTTGCGACTAAATACATTTTGACGGTGGTCATCCTAGGCTTGATTTACGTCTTGCTTGGACTTGGCTTGAACATAGTAGTGGGTCTTGCGGGGCTATTAGACTTAGGTTTCGTGGGCTTCTATGCCATCGGTGCTTATGGCTTAGCGTTAGGCTATGAGTATCTAGGGTTAGGCTTCTGGTCAATGTTGCCGATTGCGGCAGTGATGGCGGCGATTGCCGGAGCGATACTGGGTTTCCCTGTACTGCGTATGCACGGGGATTATCTGGCCATTGTGACCTTAGGCTTTGGTGAGATCATTCGTTTGCTACTGACCAACTGGACTGAATTTACCCATGGTCCAAATGGTGTGTCAGCGCCTTTGCCATCGCTGTTTGGCTTGGAGTTTCAACGCCGCTCCCGAGAAGGTACGCCATTTCATGAGTTCTTTGGGATCCCATTCGACTCGGCTTACAAATACATGTACGTGTATTTGATCCTATTTGTCGTGGTATTGGCGGTGCTGTACATCAAACACCGTTTAACGCGTATGCCGATTGGCCGTGCTTGGGAAGCCTTGCGTGAAGATGAAATCGCTTGTCGCTCGCTGGGTCTTAACCATGTTTTGGTGAAGCTATCTGCCTTTATGTTGGGGGCTTCCACCGGTGGTATCGCTGGGGTGTTCTTCGCAACCTACCAAGGCTTTGTTAACCCATCTTCGTTTACCTTCTTCGAGTCGGCCTTGATCCTTGCCATCGTGGTACTCGGTGGTATGGGCTCGACGCTTGGGGTGGTGATTGCCGCCTTTGTGTTAACCGTATTGCCGGAAATGCTGCGTGAATTCGCAGACTACCGTGTCTTGATGTTCGGTATCCTGATGGTGGTGATGATGATCTGGAAACCGCGTGGTTTGGTTCGCGTTACTCGTAAAGGTTTCGCGACGCGTAAGGGAGCACTCAAATGAGCCAAGAAAATATTTTAGAAGTGGAAAACTTGGTCATGCATTTTGGTGGTATCAAAGCTTTAAATGATGTGACCTTTGATATTAAGCGCGGTTCGGTGTCGGCCTTGATCGGCCCGAACGGCGCCGGAAAAACCACGGTTTTCAACTGTTTAACGGGCTTTTATAAAGCCACGGGTGGCAGCATTCTGTTGAACGCGGGTGACAAACCCACCAGTGTCGTGAAAGTACTGGGTGAGAAATTCAAAGGTTCCGACTTTATTAACCCGGCGGCTTTCGTGGAGCGGGTTAAATACAAGATGTTCGGTGGTTCGCATTTGGTGAACCGAGCAGGTTTGGCCCGTACCTTCCAAAACATTCGTTTGTTTAAAGAAATGTCGGTGATTGAAAACCTGCTAGTTGCACAACATATGAGTGTGCAACGCAGCATGATTTCCGGCATTTTAAATACGCCGTCGTTCAAAAAGTCAGAAGAAGCCGCGCTCCGTAAAGCCTTCTATTGGTTGGAAGTGGTGCATCTAACGGAGTTTGCTAACCGCCTTGCTGGGGAGCTGTCTTACGGTCAGCAGCGTCGTTTGGAAATTGCCCGTTCTATGTGTACCAATCCAGAAATCATCTGTTTGGACGAGCCGGCAGCCGGTTTAAACCCATCGGAAACGGAAGCGTTAGCCTCAATGATCCGTGTACTTAGGGATGAACATAACACCACTGTGCTGCTGATCGAGCACGATATGGGGATGGTCATGAATATCTCGGATTACATTGTGGTGTTAGACCACGGCGAAGTGATTGCCAAAGGCGGCCCAGACGACATTAAGTCAAACCCTAAGGTGATTGCCGCTTACTTAGGGGCCGAAGAAGGGGAGGATGTATCACTATGAGCACACTGTTGCAGTTTAAAGATGTGGATGTTCATTATGGTCCCATTCAAGCGTTAAAAAAGGTCAACCTTGAAGTGAATCAAGGGGAAATCGTGACCATGATCGGCTCCAATGGTGCGGGTAAATCCACGCTGTTGATGTCGATCTTTGGCCAACCACGTATTTCGAGCGGGGAGATCATCTACCAAGGTGAGGATATCTCGAAAAAATCCGCCCACTATGTGGCCTCGAATGGCTTGGCTCAATCACCTGAGGGGCGTCGCATCTTCCCAGGTATGTCGGTGGAAGAGAACCTATTAATGGGCACGATTCCAATCGGTATGGCGCACTGTGATGAAGACATGCAGCATATGTTTGAGCTATTCCCACGGCTAAAAGAGCGCCGCAATCAGCGCGCTTCGACCATGTCTGGTGGTGAGCAGCAGATGTTGGCGATTGCTCGTGCCTTGATGAGCCGTCCTAAGCTATTACTGCTGGATGAGCCGAGCCTTGGTTTGGCGCCGATTATTGTGAAGCAAATCTTCCAAATCCTAGCGGATGTGGCAAGTACTGGTATGACCATCTTCTTGGTTGAACAGAACGCTAACCATGCACTGAAATTGGCGGACCGAGGCTATGTGCTGGTGAACGGTGAGATCCGTTTGACCGGTAGTGGCGATGAGTTATTGGTCAACCCAGAAGTGCGCGAAGCCTACCTAGGCGGGCACTGATTTTCTTCACGCTCTCAAAACTCCCCCTAAATCAATAGGGGGGATCTGAGACTTCTCTAGCATTGCCTTGTAGGTACATTAGGTATCCAGCAAAACGCTTTTTAAAGCGACTTCTAGCGCTTGCGCGTAGAGCTAAAAAATTGGTTTTGCTGGATACAACCTGATCGGTTGCTCTAATCAGCCACCAAAAAATTTGCAGTGGCTTCTAGCGCTTGCGCGTAGAACTAAAAATTAGTTTTACTGAATGCAGCCTGATCGGTGCATTTATACAGACACCAAAAAAATTTTGCAGCGACTTCTAGCGCTTGCGCGTAGAGCTAAAAATTTGTTTTGGTGGCTGTTATCTAAGCAAAGCAAATTAGGCGCGGAATTGCTTACCAGATAGCAGATCTAACACCTGAGATGGTTGCGCCGCATCCCCTAAAGACGCGTCAAAAATAGCGTCTAACGTATCACCAAAGTAGGCCATCACTTCTTCTTTCGAGCGCGCTGGATCAAGCCCCGCAGGGTTGGCCGACGTAGACACTAATACACCATCGTAGGCACAACACAGGTCTTGCACCGGCTCGTGCTGACTTAAACGGATCGCTACACCAGGATGCTGACCGCGCACCCAATCGGGGGTGATCAAGGTATCTGGCACGACCCAAGAGGTAGGGCGATCGGTGATTGATATCAGGCGTGTGAATTCCGCAGGTTCGAGAATTTCTTGCCAAGGGGATAAGTGTTGCGCCGCACCCGCAATCAGGATCAGACCTTTCTCAACAGGACGTGATTTGAGCATTAGAATGCGTTGCACCGCTTGCTCGTTAAAAGGGTCACAGCCTAAGCCCCAAACCGCTTCAGTCGGGTAGGCTACAACACCGCCATCACGCAAGATTTCTGCTACTTGCGCCGCATCAGAAGTAATCAGCATGAGTGTTCTCCGTTATCTTTTTTAGTGCACGGAGTGTAAAACTTTCACAGAAAAACGGCCATACACTGTATGGCCGCGAGGGGATGATTAGGAAAGTTTCTCGATTTTTTCCTTAAGTTCGCTGATCTTGTTGGCAACGACACGCTCCAGATGATCCAGCTCATTTAGTAGATCTTCTTTGGTTTGCTTATCTTCGTACTCTTGACCTAGCAAACGACCGAGTTCGTCTACCGCACGCAGTACCACAAGAGAAGGTTCGCTGATTTCGCGGTATTGCTGTTGGCCGCCATCCGCTAATACGGTGCGAGTGGCGCGACCGAATTTGAACTTCTTACTCTTTGGTAGTAGCGAGCCTTTTTCACGACGGTAGTAAATTTTTAAGACATCAAAACCACCTTCGTAACGAAGGGTGTATTTTTCGATATTATCGAAGCTGTTAATGCCCATCGACTCAAGTGTTGGGTACATAAAAAGTCCTTATGTGAATGATGTGTTTGGTCTCTTTATGTAATGAAATTGTTGCCAGAAAAGCAAGCGAAACAGCAGGAAATTGACTGGAAACGACGCCATGGCTGATCTGTGGCCATGGCGCTGTTTTTGTGTGGGGCGAAAACTTAATCGTCGTCACTATCTGAGTTATCGATGCCCAGTTCTTTGATCTTGCGAGTTAGGGTGTTGCGCCCCCAACCTAGTAGCAAAGAAGCATCACGGCGACGACCCGCGGTGTGAGTTAGAGCGGTTTCAATCATGATGCGCTCAAACTTAGGTACTACTTGCTCAAGAATGCCTTTTTGGCCGCTGGCCAAAGCACTGTCGACCCAATTCTTCAGGGCGTCTTCCCAAGAACCATAAGGACGCTCAGATGGTGGTGTATTAAGAAGCTCTGGCGGCAGGTCTTCGATCAAAACTTCACGACCGGAAGCCATGACAATCAACCAGCGACAGGTGTTCTCAAGCTGACGTACGTTGCCCGGCCAATCCAAACGGCTCATGTAGTTTTCCGTTTCCTTGGTGAGGACTTTGGGCTCTACATGCAGTTCGTCAGCGGCACGACTTAGGAAGTGGCGCGCGAGCTTAGGAATGTCTTCACGTCGTTCTGCCAGTTTTGGTAGGTGGATACGGATCACGTTAAGACGGTGAAATAAGTCTTCACGGAACGAGCCTTTGGTCACTAGGCCTTCTAGGTCTTGGTGGGTCGCTGCAATGATGCGTACATCGACTTTCACTGGGGTGTGACCGCCAACACGGTAGAATTCGCCATCCGCTAACACACGTAGCAAGCGAGTTTGCGTTTCCGCTGGCATATCACCGATTTCATCTAGAAATAGGGTACCGCCATTGGCTTGTTCAAAACGACCACGACGCTGAGTATTGGCGCCGGTAAAGGCACCTTTCTCATGACCAAACAGTTCTGATTCAATCAAATCATGGGGAATCGCCGCCATGTTCAAAGCGATAAAAGGATTCGCCGCACGTGGACTGTGGCGGTGTAATGCCTGTGCTACCAGCTCTTTACCAGTTCCCGATTCACCATTAATTAACACCGTGATATTGGAATTGGCCAAACGACCAATAGCGCGAAACACTTCCTGCATCGCCGGTGCTTCACCAATGATCTCTTTTTGTGCCAATGGTTCGGCTTCTTCGATGACCACTTCCGGCTTTGACTTGTTATGGTGCAAAATAGCGCGCTTAATCAAGCTGACCGCTTCTTCCACGTCAAATGGCTTTGGTAGGTACTCAAAGGCACCGCCTTGATAGGAGGCCACGGCACTCTCAAGGTCTGAGTGCGCCGTCATAATGATCACGGGAATGTATGGATGATCCTTTTGCAGCTGGCTTAACAGGGTTAAACCGTCCATTCCTGGCATGCGAATGTCGCTGATAATTACCGTGGGTTGTTCCTTGCCAATCATGTTCGCGAGCGCTTCTGCGGACTCAAACAAGCGGCACTGAATGCCTTCTTGTTCCAGTGTTTTCTCGAGAACCCAACGAATTGAGCGATCATCGTCGACGATCCATACTGTTTCTTGTTGTGACATTTGTTCCTCCTAGCCCGTCACCGATTTTTCTATCGGAATCAGGATATTAAATTCTGTTCGCTCTGGCTGGCTGTTGCATTCAATGATGCCGTTATGCTGATGAATCACGGACTGCGCAATGGAAAGTCCCAAACCGGTACCGTCTGGGCGGCCACTGACCATCGGGTAAAACAGGGTTTTCATCAAGTTTTCTGGAATACCCGGACCGTTGTCGACGATGCTCAGTCGACATACCAAGCGATGGCGCTTGGTGCCAATGGTGAACTGGCGCAGTGTGCGTGTAGAAATGGTAATTTGCTTGTGATCATTGCCTTCTTGGTTGATCAAGGCCTGCATGGCATTGCGCATGACATTTAACACTGACTGAATCAATTGGGATTCATCGCCAATAATGTCTGGAATACTGGGATCGTAATCGCGCACCAAGGTAATTTGGCCTTCAGATTCCACCGAAATAAGCTGGTTAACACGCTCAATCACTCGGTGAATGTTGAGTGGTTTGTACTGCGGCAATTGGCGTGGGCCTAACAAGCGGTCCACTAGGTCACGCAGGCGGTCCGATTCTTCAATGATCACCTGAGTGTAATCTTTCAGGCCTTCATCATCGAACACACGACTGATCAACTGGGCAGCACCACGAATGCCCCCTAATGGGTTTTTAATTTCGTGGGCAAGGCCGCGTATCAGCTCTTTGCTGGTCTGGTGATTGGCGATTAATTCATCTTCTTGCGAAATACGCTTCATGCGATCGCGTGGGTGCAGCTCAATCAACAGGCTATCTGTGTTATTTAACGCCCCCATCACAGGTGTGACGTTGTAATCGCACAGTAAAGTTTTACCTGTGGTGAGGATGATTTCTGCTTCACGTTTGGTGAACGGGTGGCCTGATTCAATCGCTGCTAATAGGGCGCTGCGACTGGCATCGTCTTCGCTAAAGGCTGACGCTAAATCCTGACCGTAAATACGTCGACGGCTGACCTCTAGCATCATTTCCGCAGAGGGATTGAGATACTCAATACAGAGTTCTCGATTCAGCTGCAGTACGGCAGTTGATAAGTGGTCGATCAGTAAACTGTACACCGGAAGTGCCCCTTGGAATGTTAAAGGTGCTGTCCATACGCGCTATTTCAGAGCACTGATGTGACAGCATCGATTCTTTGTTAAAAGGTATTGCAAAATACGAACCAACATTGGGCAAAGAGCAATCCCTTTATTTATCTAGCTTTATTAGTAAGTTATACCAAATGATTGCTCTAAAATGGTGCGAACGTAACTGATTGATTAAAAATAGGGCAAAAAAAAGCCCCAACATAGGTCGGGGCTTTTTTAGGAATTTACCTAAGCTATTTGCTAATTAGCAGCTGTAGTAAAGTTCGAACTCAAGTGGGTGAGTCGTCATAGAAACGCGACGAGCTTCAGCAGTCTTAAGATCGATGTAAGCGTTGATCATGTCATCAGAGAAAACGCCGCCTTGAGTTAGGAACTCACGGTCTGCATCTAGGCAAGCAAGCGCTTCTTCTAGGCTACCAGCAACTTGTGGGATCGCATGAGCTTCTTCAGCTGGAAGATCGTACAAGTCTTTATCTGCAGCATCCCCTGGGTGAATCTTGTTCACGATACCGTCGATACCAGCCATCAACATAGCTGCGAATGCTAGGTATGGGTTAGCGGTTGGATCAGGGAAACGAGCTTCGATACGCTTACCTTTTGGAGAAGATACGTAAGGAATACGGATAGAAGCAGAACGGTTGCGAGCAGAGTAAGCAAGCATTACTGGTGCTTCAAAGTGTGGTACAAGACGCTTGTAAGAGTTAGTAGAAGCGTTTGTGAACGCGTTCAATGCTTTAGCGTGCTTGATGATACCACCGATGTAGTAAAGCGCCATTTCAGATAGACCAGCGTACTGATCACCTGCGAATTGGTTTTGGCCATCTTTCCAGAAAGACTGGTGAACGTGCATGCCAGAACCGTTGTCACCAACGATTGGCTTAGGCATGAAAGTCGCAGTTTTGCCGTAAGCGTGTGCAACGTTGTGTACACAGTACTTAAGGATCTGAACTTCGTCGGCTTTCTTAACTAGAGTGTTGAATTTAACGCCGATTTCGTTCTGACCAGCAGTTGCTACTTCGTGGTGGTGTACTTCAACAGAAAGACCCATTGCTTCCATTGCGTTACACATTGCAGCACGGATTTCGTGGTGAGAATCGACTGGTGGCACTGGGAAGTAACCGCCTTTAACGAATGGACGGTGACCAGTGTTGCCGCCTTCGAAAGACTTGTTAGAAGACCAAGCCGCTTCTTCAGAGTTGATTTCAACGCTGCAGCCAGACATGTCTGTACGGAATTTAACGTCGTCAAAAATGAAGAATTCTGGTTCTGGACCGAAGAATGCAGTGTCACCTAGACCAGTTGATTTTAGGAATTCTTCAGCGCGAAGTGCTACAGAACGTGGGTCACGATCGTAACCTTGCATTGTAGAAGGCTCGATAACGTTACAACGAACGATTACTGTTGCTTCTTCAGTGAATGGGTCAAGAAGAGAAGTGTCATCTTGAGGCATCATGATCATGTCTGATTCGTTAATGCCTTTCCAGCCAGAGATTGAAGAACCGTCAAACATTTGACCGTTTTCGAAAAATTCTTCGTCCACAGCAGAAGCAGGGATAGTAACGTGCTGCTCTTTACCTTTGAAGTCTGTAAAGCGAAGGTCAACCCAACGTACGTCGTGTTCTGCGATCAAACTAAGAGTCTTGTTTGACATATTTGTTCTCCAGTGTTGTCTATACGAAATGTCTTTCGGAATTCAATGTTGCTTCAAGATGAAGCGTAATTGGCAAAATGTAAAGCACAAGCTGTGCCAGAATTTTGGGCATTTTTAAAAGTCATTTAATTTCAATGAGTTATATATGTGTTTGCCATGGTGCTGGCAAAGATCGCACTTAATTGACTCCAAACCAATTCGCCTTTGAACCAATGTGGTGCACTAATGTAGTGCGATGTGTGGTTTTGGTGCACTAATTTGGGGTTGGTTTCAGCGCTGTATGCTTTATACTGTGCGCCCTCAAGTCACTCTGTACGAAAAACACACAGCCAATGAAATTTATCGTTAAATTCTTTCCAGAAATCACCATCAAAAGCCGTCCAGTGCGTAAAGCATTCGTGAAGCAGCTACGTCAAAATATCCGTCACGTGTTACGTGACCATGATGAAAATGTGACCGTTGCCGGAAACTGGGATTTTATTGAAATCCTGTCAGATCTAGATGAGCAACGTGAAGCCTTTATTGAATCGCTACGCCATATCGCAGGTATTGCGCATTTTCAGTTCGTGCGTGAATTCCCGCTAACGGATTTAGACGGCATTGTGGAAGAAGCGTTGGTTTCTTACGGCGATGCGTTAAAAGATTCTGTGTTCGCGGTGCGCGTTAAGCGTGTGGGTCAACACTCATTCACCTCGGTGGACGCAGAGCGTCATATCGGCGGCACATTGAAAGCCCGCTCTGGCGCCCTAGCGGTACGTTTGAAAGACCCAGAAGTGTTGGTGCCGATTGATATTCGCGATGACCGCGTGTGGATTATCGAGCAACGTATCGAAGGTCTAGGCGGTTACCCACTAGGTTCTCAAGACGCGGTTTTATCTTTGATTTCAGGTGGTTATGACTCAACAGTGAGTTCATTTATGACCATGAGTCGTGGTTTGAAAACGCACTTCTGTTTCTTCAATCTTGGCGGCGATGCCCACGAGATTGGTGTGAAACAAGTATCGCACTTCTTGTGGGAGAAATACGGTTCAAACCTGGGTGTGAAGTTCATCACCATTCCTTTTGAAGACGTGGTAGGAGAGATCCTAACTAACGTTGATAACGCGGAAATGGGCGTGATTTTGAAGCGTATGATGCTGCGTGCTGCGTCTCGTGTGATGGAAGGTGTGAGTGCCAAAGCCTTGGTCACTGGCGAAAGTATTGCGCAGGTGTCGAGCCAGACATTGGTGAACTTGAAAGTCATTGATCAGGTTACAGATGAGTTGGTGATTCGTCCGCTAGTGACCATGAACAAGCAGGAAATCATTGATAAAGCGAAAGAAATTGGTACGGCGCCGTTTGCGGCCAGCATGCCAGAGTTCTGTGGTGTTATTTCTGTTAAGCCAACCACTCGTGCGAAAATGCACCGTGTTGAACGCGAAGAAGCCAAGTTTAATTTTGAGGTATTAGATAACGCGGTAAACAGCGCGCGCGTGATGTCGATTCAAGATGTTATCGACGATGTGAACAAGCAATACCAGGGTGAAGTGCCGATCGTGCGCATGCCGGTGGGCGATGAAATCATTATTGATATTCGCCATCCAGATGAAGTGGAGCGTAATCCAGTGAAGGTGTCTGGCCGTCAAGTGATTAATATTCCATTCTTTACCCTAGGCAACAAATGGTCTGAGTTGGACCAAGGCGCTACCTACCTGTTGTACTGTGGTAAAGGCGTGATGAGCCGTATCCATGCTTCGCATCTCATGTCGAAAGGTAATGAAAACGTAGGCGTTTACTTGCCTTAACAATACCCTGCACCAAAAAAGCGCACTCATTTGAGGGGCGCTTTTTTTATGTCTATGACAAACCCTAGGTTCAAAATTTTCTGAACCAGTCACTAATTTTGGTCTAAGCAAGAATGATTAGTGTGCGTCCTTATACAGCAATAAAGTTAACCGTTCGTGTTAGATCAGTAATTTGAATAGACTAAATACGCTAGTTGTGATTTTTGTCATGGTCGCAGTTTGCCCTCAGGCTACACTCTAGTCCTTAATTTTTGCTAGATGGTAGATATGGACATGACATATGAGCAGCAAGGATCAGAGCGTATTTTAGACAAAGAGTCGAATATTCTTTCTCTAACTACTCCAGACAGTACGATCACCTATGTGAATAAAGAGTTTGAACACATCAGTGGTTTTGAGACAGAAGACTTATTAAGCCATTATCATAATATTATCCGCCATCCGGATATGCCTAAAGCCGCCTTTGCCGATATGTGGCAACACCTACAGTCCAAGCAATCTTGGATGGGCGTGGTTAAAAACCGCTGTAAAGATGGCAGTTACTATTGGGTTGATGCCTACGCCAGCCCGGTGGTGGTAGACGACAAAATTGTTGAATACCAATCGGTGCGCCGAGCGCCCAGTCAAGCCGTAAAGCAGCGCGCGGAGTCCCTCTACCAATCTCTCAATAACAGTGCTGACCCTAGTAAAAAATTACCGAAGAAACCGCTGTTAAGCTTTCCAATGCGCTGTCTGCTCGCGCTCATGAGCTACTTTTTAGTGTCCAATCTGATTGCCAGTCAATTTGACGGTGCCATGGCATGGAGCCTCAATGGTGCTTGCTTCTTGGTGCTACTGGCCTTGTTATGGTGGTGCTATCAGCCATTAAACTTGGCCATTGCTCGTGCCCGAAATGTCTCGGACTCAGCGCTTGCGGCCTATGTCTATACTGGTCGCACGGATGAGGCGGGCTTTATTCGCTTAGCGCTAACGCGTCTACGAGGTGAGACGGCGGCAGTGGTGGGGCGTATTACCAATTTCTCTTTGCTGTTACGTGAAAAACAGACTGAAGTGTGTGCCAGTGTGTTGGCCAGTGAGCGCGCATTAGACGAATTATCAAAAGATTTTAGCTCCATTGAGCAAGCGACCGATGACATGGTGGCCGCGGTTGAAGAAGTGGCTCAAGCGACTCAGGACGGAACGGCAGTAACGGAAGCGGCTTTTACCACCATGAGTAATGGTCAACAGGCGATTAGTACCGCTCGTGCCGCCATGGATGCGGTGCGTGAGCATATTAGCCAAGCCAATGAAGAGTTAGCACGTTTGCGCAGTGATAGCGAAGCCATCAGTTCCGTGGTGAGTGTGATTCAAGAAGTAGCCGAACAAACCAATTTGTTGGCGTTGAACGCCGCTATCGAAGCGGCGCGAGCGGGCGAACAAGGTCGTGGCTTTGCGGTAGTGGCCGATGAAGTGCGTAGTTTGGCGACGCGAACCTATAAATCGACGGAAGATATTATTGGTGCGATACAGCGCGTTCAGCAAGGCTCGTTAGCCGCCTGTGAGAAAATGGAATCGGCGGTGACAGCAGTCGAACATACCCACGCAGAATCTATTAGCGTTGAACATGCGGTAATGCAGGTTCGAGAAGGCTTGGATCAAATTCACCAAAATGCTATGCAAACCGCCGCGGCTATGAATCAACAGAGCGAAGCAGCGATGCAGATCAATCAGCGAATTGCTAATGCGGTGACTGTGACGGCTGGGATCGTGGAAAAATGTCGTGATAACTCAGGCGCTTGTGATGAGTTGTATGATTTGTCACAGAAAATGGAAGGCCTAGCGCGTCAATTCTGGCGTCAGGTAACTCGACCTAAAAATTAAGCTTGCTAGCCATTCAGTAAAAGTCCGCATCGCGGACTTTTTTTGTATTTTTTCGGGAACTTCATAGGAAGTTCACAAAGATAAGGGTACAATTGCGCGAATTTTACTCCGAATGGAGAGCGAGACTGATTTGTAGCGTACCGTACCCGCTTAGTTTCGTTCTATCTCATTCCCTGTCGCTAAATGCAGAGAAATATTAATGTCTATTGATATCAGTAAGTTACGTAACGTCGCGATCATCGCGCACGTTGACCATGGTAAAACAACGCTGGTTGACCAGCTTCTAAGTCAATCAGGTACGCTAGACCGTAAAGAAATGGGTTCTGAGCGTATCATGGACTCGAACGACCAAGAGAAAGAGCGTGGTATCACCATCCTAGCGAAAAACACCGCTATTAAATGGAACGATTACCGTATCAACATCGTGGACACACCTGGGCACGCCGACTTCGGTGGTGAGGTAGAGCGTGTACTATCGATGGTTGACTCTGTATTGCTATTGGTTGACGCCGTTGACGGTCCAATGCCACAAACGCGTTTCGTAACTTCTAAAGCATTCGAACGTGGCCTAAGCCCAATCGTTGTAATCAACAAGATCGACCGCCCTGGCGCGCGTCCTGATTGGGTTATGGACCAAGTATTTGATCTATTTGACTCTCTTGGTGCGACAGAAGAGCAGCTAGACTTCCCTGTGATCTACGCATCTGCGATCAACGGTATTGCCGGTAACGATCCAGAAGCAATGGCTGAGAACATGGAACCACTTTACCAAATGATCGTAGACAGCGTTCCGGTTCCTAAAGTTGACCCAGAAGCACCATTCCAAATGCAGGTGTCTGCATTGGACTACGATAGCTACGTAGGTGTTATCGGTATCGGTCGTATCACACGTGGTAAATTGTCTCCAAACCAACAGGTTGTTATTAAATCTGCGGATGGTAAAGAGCGTAAAGGTCGTATCCTTAACGTTAAGGGCTACCACGGTCTACAGCGTGTTGATACAAACCTTGCGTCTGCGGGTGACATCGTATGTATCACAGGTATCGACGGTCTAAGTATCTCTGACACGCTTTGTGATCCAGAATGCGTAGAAGCGCTACCAGTTTTGACTGTTGATGAGCCAACAGTAAGCATGACGTTCATGGTTAACGACTCACCATTCGCTGGTAAAGAAGGTAAGTTCGTAACTTCTCGTAACATCAAAGATCGTCTAGAACAAGAATTGATCCACAACGTAGCGCTACGTGTTGTACAAGGCGATACACCAGATAAATTTATCGTATCTGGTCGTGGTGAGCTTCACTTATCTGTATTGATCGAAAACATGCGTCGTGAAGGCTTCGAGCTAGGTGTTTCTCGTCCTGAAGTAGTTCAGAAAGTGATTGATGGCGTTATCCAAGAGCCATTCGAACAAGTAGTAATCGACGTTGAAGAGCAACACCAAGGTTCTATCATGGAAGAGCTAGGTCTACGTAAGGCTGAGCTAACGAACATGGAACCAGATGGTAAAGGCCGTGTACGTCTAGAGTTCATGGTGCCTTCTCGTGGTTTGATCGGTTTCCGTGGTCTGTTCCTAACACTGACTTCTGGTTCAGGTATCATGACTTCTATCTTCGATCACTACGGTCCAGTGAAAGAAGGTGATGTGTCTAGCCGTCAGAACGGTGTATTGATCAGTATGGTGAAAGGTAAGACATTGTCTTACGGTCTATTCAACCTTCAAGATCGTGGTCGTCTATTTAAAGGCCACGGTGAAGAAGTATACGAAGGCCAAATCATCGGTATTCACTCACGTTCAAACGACCTAACTGTTAACCCAACTAAGGCGAAACAGCTAACCAACGTACGTGCATCGGGTACTGACGAAGCTTTGACTTTGACTCCGCCAATTCGTCACACACTTGAGCAAGCGCTTGAGTTCATCGAAGACGACGAGCTAGTAGAAGTAACACCAGAAAGCATCCGTCTACGTAAGAAATTGTTGACTGAGAACGAACGTAAACGCGCAAGCCGCTAATACGTTATCGAGCAGCAGCAAATAGGCCGCAAGGCCTTGAGCGGAATGAAAGCGCCCTAGGGCGCTTTTATTTTGTCTGCGATTTGTGTAGAACAGTCTGCGCTAGAACGAATAGGAGTAAATGGATGAAAGTCTTAGTACAGCGATCTTTGGCGGCGAAAGTGGAAGTAGACGGTGAGATTGTCGGAGCCATTGATCATGGCCAAATGGTGTTAGTCGGTATTGAGCGAGGAGATACCGAAGCCGATACTCAGCGTCTTGCGGACAAGCTACTGAAATACCGCATGTTCAGTGATGATGAAGGCAAGATGAATCTAAACGTGCAGCAAGTGGGTGGTGGGGTTCTGCTAGTGTCTCAGTTCACCTTGGCGGCGGATACAAAAAAAGGCCTGCGTCCGGGCTTTTCCTATGCGGCGGAGCCTGCGGAAGGTGAGCGCCTGTTTAATGACTTCGTTGCGAAAGTGCGCTCGCAATATGACAAGGTGGCAACTGGGCGCTTTGGTGCAGATATGAAAATCCAGTTTACCAACGATGGTCCAGTGACCTTTATGTTGGACTAACTCCCGTACGACCCGACTCCTTTAGCTTCAGGGGTCAGATCCCTGCACGTATATCAGCTTCTAACCTCTGCGGCCTGTTTAGGGATCTGACC
>NZ_JBMMKT010000016.1:0-63523 GCF_057626615.1 Marinomonas sp. HM11-D
TTGTTACTGTCAGGAGAAAGCTCGTACGACTCGGCTCTATCGGGGAAGGAAAGTCTTTGGTCGCGGGGTACAACCCGCTCGTACGACTCGATTCTATCGGGGATGGCGCTGTCAGGAGACAGCTTGTACGATTCTGATTTAAGGCAAAAGCAAAGCTATCGAGCTGCAATCAGGATGATTGCTTGAGCGAAATGGGGCCATGGATGGCCCGTTTGAGCGGCGAGATAGCTGCTTTTGCCTGAGAGATGCTGAGTTGCTTTAAGCCTTACTTGTCTCAGTCTCTTCTTCGTCGTCTTCAGGGTCTACCGGTACACTGCGACCAGCAAATAGACCTAATTCAAACAGCAACCACATTGGGATCGCCAATAGTGTCTGAGAGAAGATATCTGGTGGTGTGATCAACATACCCACCACGAAACAGCCTAGGAACACGTAAGGGCGTTTCTTAGACAGGCTGGAAACGGTGGTGACACCCGCTTTGATCAGTAGGTAAGTCGCTACCGGGATCTCAAATGTCACACCAAAGGCAAAGAACAGCTTAAGCACGAAATCCAAGTAGTTGTTAATGTCGGTCATGACTGCGACCTCACCAGGACCTACTGAGGTGAAGAAGCCAAAGATCAATGGCAGCACCACAAAGTAAGCAAAGGCGATACCGCAGTAAAACAGAATCACGCTGGAAATCAGCAATGGAATGGCAATGCGCTTTTCTTCTTTATACAGCGCTGGGGCGATAAACGACCAAGCTTGATAAAGGATGTAAGGCACGGCCACCAAGACTGCTAGAGCAAAGGTTAGCTTTAGCGGTGCCATAAAGGGCGAAGCAACTTCTGTGGCGATCAGTGAGCTACCAGGTGGTAGTAGGGCCCGTAGTGGCTCAGAAATGAATAGGTACAATTCATTGGCCAATGAATACAGGCCGCCGAACAGTACTAATACAATAAGAACAGATTTTAGCAGTCGGTTACGCAGCTCAACGAGGTGTGTCACCAACGGGGCTTGAGAGGATTCTTCTTGACTCATGTTGGGGATTCCCAATGCAGGTTAAGCTCGAGATTGCGTTTCTTCGCTTGCTTTGTTGACAGTTGGCTGAGCAACAGCTGGCTCAGCGGTTTGCTGAGTTGCAGGTTGTTCGCTAGCGCTCTCCGCTTGTGGCTTGGCTGGCGCAGCTTCGGCATTCTGCTCAAATTTCGCCGTCTCGCGCATGATGCGGTCGTTGGTTTCTTTGATGGAGCGCTGTAGCTCTTCTTGGTCAAGCTGAGCGTTGATCTCACGCTGAACAGACTGGATGCTGCGACGAATTTTACGAATCCATAAACCTGCTGTTTTCGCTGCCACAGGTAGGCGCTCAGGGCCTAGGATGAGTAGGCCAACAACGAAAACAACAAGTAGTTCTGAAAAGCCGATGTCGAACACGGTTTAAGCGCTCTTGTCGTCTTTCTTCTGATCGTCTTGGATCGCCTTAGTTTGAGTTTGGCCATCCTTTTTCTCTTCTTCGTCGTTGTTCACGGCTTCTTTAAAGCCCTTCACAGCGCCGCCTAGATCAGAACCCAGACTCTTTAGTTTTTTGGTACCAAAGATCAAGATTAGGATTGCTAGGACGATTAATAATTGCCAAATACTGATGCCACCCATGTGTGGTACTCCTACTTATTACGGTTGGCTTTTTCTTCTAAGCCAGACAAATTAAAACGGCGTGCTAACTCATCAAGGATGTCCTGTGGACCTAGATCTAGATGAGACAGCATCACAAGTGTATGGAACCAAAGATCTGCGGTTTCGTAGATAACGTCTTGTTTGTCGCCAGATACCACGGCGTCTTTTGCCGCAATAATGGTTTCGACGCTTTCTTCGCCCACTTTCTCTAGGATTTTGTTTAGGCCTTTCGCATGTAGGCTTGCTACATAAGAGGAGTCAGCGGAAGCAGCTTTGCGTTCTTCTAACGTAGTGGCAAGTTGTGCCAAAACATCAATATTCATTATAGTCTCTCAAATGTTACGGTTTTAATACTAGCAGGTAAATGCCGCCTAGAAACAGAGCTAAGCTCAACATATCCGCTTCGGCAAGATGCGCTAGGGCAATGTTATCGGTAGTAATCCAAGCTGCGCCCATGGCCAACAAACCAAGTAATTTGAATGGCATATTGCGGCGTGAGCGGCGCATCTCTTTGCGTAGGTTTTCCAGTGCCTCGGTTTGCTCTTTCATGCGCGTTTCCTGGTGTGACAGGTGCGTCATGGTAGAAAACACGAGATTAGGGATTTGTGGCAAGTGGGCGGCCCACTCAGGGGCTTGTTTCTTTACTTCATCCAATAGGCGACGCGGACCGACTTGTTCATTCATCCAGCGTTCTAGGAATGGCTTAGCCGTGACCCAAAGATCCAAATCAGGGTACAGCTGGCGACCAAGGCCTTCAATGTTTAGAAGCGTTTTCTCTAGTAACACCAGCTGTGGTTGAACTTCCATATTAAAGCGGCGCGCTGTTTGGAACAGTCCCAACAGTACTTGGCCAAAGGAAATTTCTTTTAATGGTTTGGCAAACATCGGCTCACAGACACTGCGGATCGCGGATTCAAAAGCATGTACGGGCGTGCCTTTGGGAACCCAGCCACTTTCCACGTGCAGCTCTGCCACCATACGGTAGTCACGCTTGAAGAAAGCCAATAGGTTGCGAGCGAGGTAGTTCTTATCGGCTTCATCTAGGCTGCCCATAATAGCGCAGTCGATAGCGATGTATTTCGGGCGCTCAGGGTTAGATGGGTCAACAAAAATATTGCCAGGGTGCATGTCCGCATGGAAGAAACTGTGGGAGAACACCTGGGTAAAAAAGATCTCTACGCCACGTTCTGCCAGCACCTTCATATTCACGTTTTTATCGCGCAACGCGGGGATGTCAGCCACTGGAATACCAGAAATGCGTTCCATCACCATCACATTACGACGACTGTAATCCCAGTAAATCTGCGGTACATACAAGAGATCGGAGTTAGTAAAATTGCGTTGCAAAAGACCGGTGTTAGCGGCTTCTTTAGCCAGATCAAGCTCGTCGAGAATGGTGTATTCGTAATCCTGTACCACTTCCACAGGACGTAGGCGGCGGCCATCTTTGCTGGTTTTCGCTACGAAGTGCGCCAGCATGTACAGCAGCTTGATGTCTTGGCGAATGGTCTTTTCAATATTGGGACGAATCACTTTCACCACCACACTTTCACCGCTTTTTAGGGTGGCTGTGTGGACCTGAGCGATCGATGCTGAGGCTAACGGCGTACGGTCAAACTCGGCAAAGATGTCGTCGACGCTGGCGCCTAGGTCTTTCTCGATGATTTTGCTGGCTAGATCACCAGAAAACGGCGGCACGCGGTCTTGCAGACGCGCCAATTCATCGGCGATATCATCCGGTAGTAGGTCGCGACGGGTCGAAAGAATTTGGCCAAATTTGACGAAAATAGGGCCTAGCGATTCCAGTGCTAAGCGTAAGCGTTCACCACGATTGCGCTCGGCGCCTTTTCTACCGATTGAAAGCAGCGCGCCTAGGGTGTATTTCAGGTACCAAGGTAGCAGGTGAATCGGAATAAAGGTGTCTAGACGGTATCGCAACACAGTGGTTGCGATACGCAAAAAACGAGTGGCGCTTTTAAACATGACTAAAACTTAAATCCCTTGTGTAGTGCGACAATGCCGCCTGTCATATTTTGGTAAGTGACACGTTCAAAGCCCACTTCTTCCATCATGCCTTTCAGTGTTTCTTGGTCTGGGTGCATGCGGATGGACTCGGCTAGGTAGCGGTAACTTTCCGCGTCGTTAGCAATGACTTTGCCCATAAAAGGTAATAGGCGGAAAGAGTAATGATCGTAGATCGTACTCAGGCACTCGGTCTCTGGTTTAGAGAATTCCAATACCAGCAAACGGCCGCCAGGTTTTAAAACACGCTGCATAGAGGCTAGCGCTTTGGATTTATCAGTAACGTTACGTAGACCAAAGGCAATGGTAATGCAGTCAAAAGTATTGTCTGGGAAGGGTAGTTCTTCGGCGTTGGCTTGAACGTATTGAACGTTGCCTACCACGCCAAGGTTAGCCAGCTTATCACGGCCTACTTTCAGCATAGAGTCGTTGATGTCAGCCAGAATCACTTGGCCAGACTGACCCACAAGGCGCGAGAATTTCGCCGTTAAGTCACCCGTACCACCCGCAATGTCTAACACCTTTTGTCCAGCACGCACGCCAGATTGACTAATGGTGTGACGTTTCCAAAGACGGTGAATACCGCCAGACATCAGGTCGTTCATGATGTCGTATTTCGCTGCCACAGAGTGGAATACTTGCGCTACCGCGTCCACTTTCTGATCGGTTGGAATTTGTTTAAAACCAAAATGGGTGGTGTTCTCTTTGTCTTGCATAAAATCTCGTTCCTAATACACCTTTAGGGAGGCGAATAATAAAAATCGGCAATGAGGCTATTGTAACCGTGTCTATGTATCGGTTGCACGATAAAGCATGTTAATTGTCGCGAATTACTTTATTCCGACCTTGTTGTTTGGCCTGATAGAGGTTTTTGTCTGCGCGGCTAAAGAGATCATCGTGGTCTTCTTTACCGTTAAAGAGGCTGACACCAATAGAAATGGTGACGGAAATAGGTTCGCCGTTCATATTGAAGGGGGCGTTCTCGACGGCGCGACGAATGTTCTGACAATGTTCATAAGCTTGCTCTAGAGAAGTCAGGGGGAAGACGACCACAAATTCTTCACCGCCATAGCGGAACATTAAATGCTCTTTCTTAAGCACGCTTTGGACCTGACGGGGTACCAAGCGCAGCACCTTGTCACCGGCAAGGTGTCCCCAGGTGTCGTTGATCTTTTTGAAATGGTCTACGTCACAGACCGCAATACAGAGCTGTTGCTTGTTCTGAGCCGCTGAGGTGAGCAACGGGAAAATCGTCTCTTGGTAAGCAGCGCGATTGGGCAGGCCAGTCAATGCATCCGACAGTGCTTGGGCGATCTTCTCTTGCATATTAGAACGCAAAGTTGTGGCGTCTTGCTCCATGCGACTGACTTTGTTTTTTAGCTGCGTGATGGATTGAGCCGCCTGTTTCTCTTGCTCCTGCATGCTGGTTTGAAACAAGGTCATGGCTTCGGTAATGGTGTGCATGCGATCGTTGATCAGCTTTTTCAATGAGTTCAGGTCAGTAGCGTTGTGCACATCGCTTTTGGTGTTATTGACGTGGTCTTGAAAGGTTTCACCCAATTGTTTGCGATGGTTGGTAATGGATTTTTGTGCTTTGTAGTTCGCCACCAACGAGGCATTAATGCTGGCTAATTGTTGGTTTAACTGATTCAGGTAGAGGGTCAGGTCTTCCTGGGTTTTACCCACCGCGATCATAATTAAGGTGATCACTTCATCCAGCAAAGCAGGCAGGTGGTTAATATCATTGCTGCCAGTTAGCGCATTCTTAATATCTAGCAGTTGATCACGATAGATATCGGGTAAGGTGATATTGGTTAGTAACGCGGCCAGTGTATGACTGACATGAGTCATGATCTCGGCGTTGTTTTCTGGTGCTGGACTATGATCCGTTTTACGACGGAAGAATCGGCCGAGCAACGAGCTATTTTTGTTACTCGGTTGCTGCTTTAGGGTGTCGCTGACCAGTTGAATGGTTTTGCTGAGTAATTCAGGCCACTTTGACGCTGTCTGCCAATGCTTGCGGATCTCGACTTCCAATGATTTTTTATCTTGTGGAAGCATCTGCGTAGTGGGTAAATCGTCCACCAAGTCGAGCAGTTCGAGCAGTTTACCACGGAAGGACTGTGCCCGAGCTAGACGCTCTTCATCGTATTTAAGTACAAGGGGTTCTAGCGTCTGTAGGCTGGCTTGCACAACCTCAGCGTTTTGCGAACGACTGAGGTTGCCGCGGATGGACTGTAGGGTGGCGTCCAGTTCTGGGTCATTGCCTTCGGCCAGCATGCTGATGCGTGAGATGGCCTTGAGTAAGCTTTCAATTACTTTGTCCTGAACCGGATCCATTCATACGTCCTATATCATAGTTATTTACTCGCTTGGCGTTCTTGTTCGATCAAGTAATCCACCACCGAGTAAATATTGTTGTTGCCGCCAGCGGTGGCAGCGGTAACAAGGTATTTACCATTCACAATCAAACCAGGTACACCGCGTGCACCGTAGGCTCTTATTTTAGCATCTGCTTGTGATAGTCGGCTATTTACCGCGAAAGAGTTGTATTGTTTTGTAAATTCGTCTTCAGACACGCCGTAGTGAGTGAAAAACTCCGCCAACTCGTCTTCGTCAGTCATGCGTTTACGTTCTTGGTGGATCGCATTAAACATGTCTGAGTGCAGTTTATCTTCCACACCTAAGATGTCTGCCACATGGAAGGCTTTCGCGTGCGCTAACCAATTGCGACCAAATACCGCTGGCATGTATTTAAAATCTACATCTTGCGCAAGGTTCTTCTTCCATGCTTGAGTGAATGGCTCTAATGCGTAACAGTGAGGGCAACCGTACCAAAAGATTTCAACCACTTCGATTTTGCTTGGGTCTGCTGTACGAACAGGGTTTTTAATAGTGGTGTAACCGTTACCGTCACTGTAATCCTGTGCCCAAGCACTGGTGATCGGTAGTAATAAGGCAACGAAGAATGCCGTCAACAGCTTTTTCATGTAATGCTCCTAGAATGGTGATTCAATGACATCCGGTGAGGATTATTCCTTTAGGATGTCTAAACTTACAAAAAGTTCGTGTCATCGAGCAAGTTTACATTGCCTATACAGCAAAAATCCTCCAAGAAGGAGGATTTTTGCTTCAAGATTAAGCAAGCCTAGGCTTAGTACAAACCTTGGATGTAGCTAGAAACGGCTTGAATCTCGCGTTCGTTCATTTTGAAAGCGATGTTTTGCATGATCTTAGCTGCATCATTATTACGTTCACCGGCTTGGAATAGCTTTAGCTGAGACGCAGTGTAGCTGGCGTGTTGACCGCTTAGTTGTGGGAAACCCGCTGAGTTCAAGCCTTTACCTGCTGGGCCGTGACAGGCCATACATGCTGGCACACCAGTGGCTGGGTTGCCATCGCGATAGAGGTTTTTACCCGCTTCAACCAAGTCGGCATCCGCTTGACCGACCACCACATTTTGGCTGGCGAAGTAAGCTGCCACGTCGGCAAGGTTCTGCTCAGATAAACCATCTAATAAACCGGTCATCTGTGCCACGGAACGTGCGCCCGACTTAATGTCAGTCATTTGCTTTAACAGGTAGGACTCGTTCTGACCAGCAAGCTTAGGGAAGGTTGGAGCTAGGCTGTTGCCGTCGGCACCGTGACAGGCGCTACATACTGCGGTGAACGGCTTGCCTGCGTCAGGGTTGCCTTCAGCGATCGCAACGGAGGTTGCTCCGACTGTTACTAACAAACCGATAAGAACTTTTTTCATTCGCTGCCTCTGATGTGCTTGAGCCGAAGATAATGAACATCTTAATTCTGGCATAAAGATGTTTCGTTTTCTGTTATGCTTACCAGTATGAATTAGGGCACAGCCACATTGAGCCAGTAAGCAGAATGGCTCGCATTATATACAACTGTGCAAAAACTTATAACGCGATACAATTTCTCATTGACTGATATCAATCTATGACGCCATTCGACCCGATCTTTCAATCAGCTTACTTTATCAAAAGTGCTGAAAAACTTTCCCAATGTCCGCTTGACCAAGGTCTTGAAGTGGCCTTTGCGGGACGTTCTAACGCAGGTAAATCTACCTCGTTAAACACCCTTGCCAACCAACGTAAGTTGGCACGTACCTCAAAAACACCTGGCCGTACCCAGTTAATCAACTGCTTTGGTCTAAATGTAGACGATCGTCGTCTAGTTGACTTGCCTGGTTACGGTTTTGCTAAAGTGCCCGTTGCTATGAAAGAGAACTGGCAAGCGCATATGCAAGACTACCTAATGAACCGTCGTTCTTTAGTGGGCGTGGTTTTGGTGATGGACATCCGCCACCCGCTAAAAGAGTTCGACGAAATGATGTTGGCATGGGCCGCAGCCAATAAGGTTAAAGTACATGCGTTGCTGACTAAGTCAGACAAGCTAAAACGCGGTCCGGCGCAAGCTACCATGTTGAAAGTGAAGAAAGAGATGAAAGCCCGTGGCGTGGAAGCGTCCGCGCAAACCTTCTCTGGTTTGAACGGCGATGGTGTGGACGAGCTGCGCATTAAGCTAGCAGGCTGGTTGGAGTTAGAAAATCCAAATGAGATTCCAGTGAATCTGTAAGGTTTAAGCTGTGATACGAAAAGGGCTTCTTGATAGAAGCCCTTTTTTATGCAAAAAACGCGTCGCTTATTGCGGCTGCATGTAATGCTTTAAGAAGGTATCAAAGTCCATTTCATCGCTGGCCTCAATGTCAGCTTGCTGAGCGATTGATTGCTCTGCCCAAGCTTGGTATTGCTGCTCAAGCTCTGGGGTGACTTCTTGTGCCAACCAAGCTTGTTGTTGTGCTTTACCAATCGCCAACATAGCTTCTTGGTAGCTGCCATATTGTTCACATTGCTTAATCACTTGTGCCGCCGGTAGCGTGTCTAGGTTTTCAAGCTTGCCTTTTTGCAGTGCCAAACTATCAGTGTAGGCGAAGTTGCCCGTATGATCCGTTAAGAACTGAGCGATTTCTTGCATATGGGTTAATAGTTCGTTGGCCTTGTCGCGCAGTGGCATTGGACCAAAACCAAAATCGAAGCTGTCGTCTAGTTCGCGACCATGGGTGGCGATTTCCTGCTGTGTTTTACGTAGCTGTTGGCATTCATCCGCACCTAGGCGGTCATCGCCGTGCAGCATACAGCACATCAAGAAGGTATCTAGGAAGTACAGGGTTTCTGGCTTCATACCAATTGGCGAAGTGGGATCTAGATCCATGATGCGCACTTCGATGTATTCTACGCCGCGTTTTTGTAGCGCAGCACTTGGGTGCTCACCCGATTGTGTCACGCGTTTTGGACGGATGTCGCTGTAGTATTCGTTCTCGATCTGCAGAATATTATGGCTTAACTGTTTGTAAGCACCCTCTACTTTGACACCAATCTTCTCGTAAGCTGGGTATGGCGTACGCAACGCGCCCTTGATGGTATTAATGTAGGTATCGACTTCGTTGTAGCACACGAACAAACCGTCTTGGGCTTTGTTCTGATAGCCGATGTCACTCATACGTAGTGAAGTCGCGCTTGGACCAAACCAAGTACGCTCGCCAAATTCTTCTAGCTTTTCTGGCTTGTTTGGCAAGAAACTGATATCGATTGCTGGTGACGCGCCGAAGAGCAAGGACAGTACCCAAGACTTACGACGGAAATTACGAATCAAAGCAAAGTATTGCTGTGATTTAAACTCTTGTAGTGCTTCAGGTGTGCTCACATCGACACCGCGGAACTCGGCTAAGAAGGTCCAGAAACTATCGCTAAAAGAGAAGTTGTAATGCATGCCCGCGATGCATTGCATGATACGACCGTAACGGTTTGATAAACCCTCGCGGTAAACGCGTTTCAGCTTGCCGGAATTCGATTCACCGTAGTACGCAATCGGCACTTCGGCATTGTCCTTAAGAGCGCAAGGCATGCTGCCTGGCCATAGGCATTCATCCATGCCATCTAACACGCGGTTAGTCATTAAGTGAATGTCGCGTAGCTCTTGGATAACACCTTCCACTGAATCATGTACGCCGGTGATAAATTCCATCAAGGCTTCGGAATAGTCAGTAGTAATTGATGGATGTGTCAGCGCTGAGCCCAAGGCTTTTGGGTGAGGTGCTTGTGAAATTTTTCCATCCGTCCGTGAAACACGTAGCGCTTCGCGTTCTACACCACGATGAAAGGTAACAGCGGACAGGTCACCGCTTTGATTCATGCACTGATCAAGCTTTGTCAGAGCGTCATGTATATTGCGCAACAAGGAGTCATCCTAAATCAGGAAAATAAAGATGCCTGAATTGTACAAGGCATGTTGGAAGCACGGCAAGAAAAGCGCAAAGCAGTTGCGCAAAGATTACAGATTTAGCCAACTGTGGCATCATAGCCGCTTATTTTTGTTGCCTAGGAATTGAACATGAAATTAAAACCAGTTGTATTGTTGGCCATGCTGGTGATTTTAGCCGTAGTAGGCACCTTGCTCGCCTTGCAAAAAACCGAAGGCTCTAACGCGACGCCAGGCAAAGTGGGCGGTGATTTCACCCTGTCTAGTGCCGAAGGGGCGGTGGCGTTAAGTGACTTTGAAGGTAAGGCCAAGCTGCTGTTCTTTGGCTACACCCACTGTCCAGATGTGTGCCCATTGACCTTAGCGAATGTCAAAGTAGGCTTAAAACAACTGCCGGACGAATTGCGCAATCAGGTGCAAACCATTTTTGTTAGTGTTGATCCTAAGCGCGATACCTTCGATCATCTAAGTGAATATGTTCGCTTCTTTGATCCAAGCTTTGTTGGTTTGACAGGTACGAAGGAAGAAATCGATCGTGTGGTCCGTCAATACGGTGCGTTTTACCGCATTGAAGAGGGTGACGGCAAAAACTACACCGTGAGTCATAGCGCGCGTCTTTATGTGATCGGTAAAGACAACGAGATCAAGCAGTACCTTTACCACGACTCGTCGTCTGAAGAGATTGCTGAGGCGATTAAAAAGCTACTGGCCGCCAACTAATTCTGGCTCATTAAAAAGGCCGCTGTTCAATGAACGGCGGCCTTTTTTGTGTTTGTGAGCGAGCAAATTGCGCTCATAGGCGCATTTCAATGCCTGCGGCTTGCATGGTTTCTTTTGCTTCTTGGATTGAGTATTCACCGAAGTGGAAGATACTCGCTGCCAAGACGGCGTCGGCTTTACCTTCGGTTACGCCGTCAACCAAGTGCTGTAGATTACCCACACCACCGGATGCAATCACAGGTACATGAACCGCTTCACTGATGGCGCGAGTCACGCCAAGATCGAAGCCATTCTTCATACCGTCACGGTCCATACTGGTTAGCAGGATTTCACCAGCGCCCAGATCCACCATCTTCACCGCCCATTCCACTGCGTCGATACCGGTTGGTTTACGGCCACCGTGAGTGAAAATTTCCCAACGATCAGGTTCACCTTCGCCACTGACTTTTTTCGCATCGATGGCTACCACGATACATTGAGAGCCAAAGCGCTCTGCCGCTTCGCGTACGAAATCAGGGTTAAAGATGGCAGCTGTGTTGATACTCACTTTATCAGCGCCTGCGTTTAGCATGCGACGAATGTCTTCACAGGTACGGATACCGCCACCCACGGTTAGTGGGATAAACACCTCAGCGGCGATGGCTTCTACCATGTGAACCGTGGTTTCGCGGTCATCAGAACTTGCAGTGATGTCCAAGAAAGTGATCTCGTCAGCACCTTGTTCGTTGTAGCGCTTAGCGACTTCAACCGGGTCACCGGCATCACGGATATCAACGAATTGAACACCTTTTACAACGCGGCCATTGTCCACGTCTAGGCACGGAATAATACGTTTAGCTAATCCCATTGTTATTTCCTATTCAGTGGACTAAGGCTTGCCATCCCAGTGGATGAAGTTCTTGTACAGTTGCAAACCGTCTTTGTGGCTCTTCTCTGGGTGGAATTGCACTGCAAATACGTTATCGCGTGCTAGGGCAACACAGAAGTCGTGGCCATAGTTACAAGTGCCGGCTACTTCGTCTTTGTTGGTCGCAACAATGTAGTAGCTATGCACAAAGTAGAAACGAGCGCCGTCTTCGATGCCTTCCCAAAGTGGGTGCTTCATAGTTTGTTTCACTTGGTTCCAACCCATGTGTGGCACTTTCAATTTAGTGCCGTCCACATCTTTGTGGTTGTTGCCAAAGAATAGGGCGTTGCCTTCAAAGTGGTTCAAGCAATCCACGCCGCCGTTTTCTTCACTGTGGGCCATCAACGACTGAATACCAACACAAATCGCCAAGAATGGCTTTTCCGCCATGGCTTTTTGAATCACAGGAATCAGACCTTGTGCTCTCATTTCCGCGATACAATCACGGATAGCGCCAACGCCAGGTAATAGCACACGATCCGCCGCGTCAATCACGGCCGGGTCGCTGGTCACAACAATTTCAGTATTCTCATCTGCTACGTGCTCAAGGGCTTTGGCAACAGAGTGAAGGTTACCCATGCCATAGTCGATCACGGCAACGGTAGACTTAGTTTGTGTACTCATGAGTGAGGTCGATCCTATTACAAGCAGCCTTTAGTCGATGGCATTTGTCCTGCCATACGCTCATCCAGTTCCAATGCCATACGCAACGCGCGGCCGAACGCTTTAAAGATGGTTTCTGCTTGGTGGTGAGTGTTTTTCCCGCGCAGGTTATCCAAGTGTAAAGTTACCTTTGCATGGTTAATGAAACCGTGGAAAAACTCTGAAAATAGATCAACGTCAAAACCGCCGACAGAGGCACGCGTGAACGGCACGTGCATCTCTAAACCAGGACGGCCTGAGAAGTCGATTACGACACGTGAAAGGGCTTCATCTAGAGGGACGTAAGCATGGCCGTAACGACGGATACCTTTCTTATCGCCAACCGCTTTATCAAATGCTTGACCTAGCGTGATACCCAAGTCTTCAACCGTATGGTGCGCGTCGATGTGAAGGTCGCCAACAGCATGAATATCAAGGTCTATAAGGCCATGACGGGCTACTTGATCCAACATGTGATCAAGAAAAGGAACGCCAGTTTCGCAGTTAAATTTACCTGTGCCATCTAGGTTCACAGTCACTTTAATTTGCGTTTCAAGCGTGTTGCGCTCGACGGTTGCAATCCGGTTGGACATGTAAGGGGCTCTCCGCTTTTAAATCAGGTTTTCAACCCAGTGAATAAGTTTTATGAACTCTATTATAAAACGTGCAGGGCTTTGCATCTATGCTTTTCATGCCTATTAGCGTGATCGAAAAAACTAATTAAGGTGCTATGATTTGATAAGTGATCAAATCCTCTTATTTCAAGGTAGGAAATTAATATGGTTTGGGTAAAGCGTTTAGGTTTGTTGCTTGCGGCACTCGTTGTACTGATCGTTGCCGCCATTATTTATGTGGTTGTGTTTGTCGACCCTAATCAATTCAAGGGTGAGCTACAGAAAATTGCCAAGGAAAAAGCCAATGTTACTTTGCGTATGGATGGCGACATTGCTTGGTCGATCTATCCGCAAATTGGTTTGAGCTTAGAAAACTTTGGTGTGGCGCTGGGCTCTGATCCAGAGCTAATGAGCTTTTCTAAGGCGGAATTTGGTGTGCAGCTGATGCCGCTGTTCCAACAGCGTATTGCCGTAGACACGGTACGCTTGGTGGATCTAACAGCCAACTTGAAAGTCGATAAAAACGGTAAGCCAAACTGGCAAGTACAAACCGCTGGTACAGCGCCTCAGACACCTACTACGGATATTCCAGCAGAAAATGGTGGTGATAATAGCTTTACCATTCCAGACATTGCCCTAGATGAATTGGCGCTGGTCAATGCGCATATTATTTACGAGGATGCCCGTACTGGCATGCGTTCCGATGTGGTGTCGAATGTGACCTTCAATGATGTTCGCCTAGACGAAGCCTGGCCGATGAAACTGGATGCCAAGATTACCCAGTCGAATCTAGATGGATCTAACCCACTGACCGCGAATGTGGATTTTGGCGCAGACTTTACTTTGTTTGCTGAGCGTCAAAGTGCGTCCTTAGCCAATTTGGCGCTTAATGCTTCGGTAAGTGGCGCGTCGCTACCAGCATCGCCTTTAAGTATGAAGATGAATGTGGCGCAGTTGGAATTCGACTTGCCACAAGAGAATGCCATGTTAGAGGGCTTAACCATCAATACCTTGGGCATGAATATCAAAGGCCAAGTGAATGCTTTTCAAGTATTGAGTGCGCCTGAGTTTACGGCGGTGTTAGATGTAGCGGAGTTTTCACCGAAAAAAGTGTTGTCACAGCTAAACATTGCTCTGCCTGAAATGGCGGATAAGTCAGCACTGGAAAAAGCCAGCTTAAGTATTGCGGCAGAAGGCTCCACCGACAGCATCAAGGCGCAGCCGATTTCGATTAATTTTGATGACACTACTATCGAAGCGAATGCGTTACTGAATCTATCGCCGTTGAACTGGGACATTGCCATTGCCGGCAAAAACCTAGATGTGGACCGCTACTTGCCGCCGGTTAAAGAGGGCGAACCAGCAGCGAGTACGACTGGCTCAGATTCTTCACAGCAACAGGCGAGTGAGGCTGCGCAAGATTTGATACCAGTAGACTTGGTTCGTTCCTTGAACGGTCACGTGGGCATTGCCTTTGATAATGTCAAAGTGAAGAACCTGAAACTGGACAAGTTAGAGCTAGATTCGATACAAACCAACGGTAAAGTTCGTATCGCGCCAGCTCAAGTGACTTTGTACGATGGTGTGGCTAAGCTGCAAGCACAGTTGGATGTGACCGGCAGTACTCCGCGCATTAATGTGGCGCCAAGCATCGATAGCGTTGAAATTCTACCGCTGATGAAAGACTTTATGGCGCTGGAGAAAATCCGTGGTGCCACTAACCTGACTGGTGAGTTAAGCACCCGTGGTAACCGAGTGGATGACCTGATCGCTAACCTAAATGGTGACTTATTGGTGAATATCACGGATGGTGCCTTGATCGGCACCAACTACACCAAGATGGTCTGTAAAGGTATCGCTTTGATGCGCACGGAATCGCTAAACGAAAGCGCGTTTAACGATGACACACCATTTGAAACCATGCGTATTCCAGCGAAAGTCGTCAATGGTCAGGTTTCAACCCCTGGGCTTCAAATGCAGTCTTTGACTTTAGGTGTCACCGGTGACGGTGTCATCTCTTTACCAACCAATAGCCTGAATTACAAAACCTTCGTTTCCCTAGTGGGCAGTGGTTTAGATACTAGCTGTGCGGTAAAAGAAAGCATTGCCAATGTGCAGTTCCCAATTGTCTGTGAAGGTAATTTCATGGATGATGCGGCCAGTTTATGTCGCCCTGATGTGAAAGGCTTTGTCAAAGCCTTTGCCGACAAAGAGCTAGATCAAGCCAAAGCCGCAGCGAAAGCTAAGTTGGAAGAAGAGAAAGCCGCTGTACAGGCGAAACTGGATGCAGAAAAGGCCGCCGCTCAAGCTAAGCTGGATGCTGAGAAAGCGCGCTTAGAAGAGAAAAAGGACGAAGCAAAACAGGAGCTACAGGATAAGCTCAAAGGCAAAATTAATAATTTACTTAACTAACGGTAGTAGATGACTCCGAAACAAAACTTTGCGCCCCGAGTGCTGGATTGGTTTGACCAGCACGGGCGCAAACACCTCCCGTGGCAACAAAACAAAACCCCGTACCGTGTTTGGATCTCTGAAATTATGCTGCAGCAGACCCAAGTCACCACTGTAATTCCTTACTACGAGCGCTTTATGCAGTCCTTTCCGGATGTGTATGCGCTGGCCCGTGCGCCACAAGATGAGGTGCTGTCCCATTGGAGTGGTTTGGGCTATTACGCCCGTGCCCGCAATATGCACAAGGCAGCACAGAAGCTGGTGGACGACTGGCAAGGGGAATTTCCTATCAGCCAAGAAGGCGTGTGTGAATTGCCTGGGATTGGGCGTTCCACCGCTGCGGCGATCCTGTCGATTTCCCGTAATGAATCGTTAGCGATTTTGGATGGCAACGTAAAACGCGTCTTGGCCCGTTACCATGCTGTTCCCGTTTGGCCGGGGGAGCGTAAAACCGAGGCGGCCATGTGGGAGCTCGCCGAGAGCTATACGCCCGCAGATCGCTGTGGTGATTACACTCAAGCCATGATGGATTTGGGGGCAACACTTTGTACCCGCTCTAAGCCCCGTTGTGGTGAGTGCCCATTGCAAGCTGACTGTGACGGTCTTGCCACAGGTACACCGACAGATTTCCCTAAGTCAAAGCCTAAGAAAGCTGCCAAACCAGTGCGTGCCACGCAAATGCTAGTGCTACGCGAAGGTTCTCAAGTCTTGTTGGAAAAACGCCCTGCGACAGGTATTTGGGGGGGCTTATGGAGCTTGCCGGAAGTAGCACAAGAAGAGGATGTGGTGCAAGCTGCCGAGCAGCGACTGGGCGTCAATGTTAACCATGTCATGAGTCTGTCACCGTTTCGTCATACCTTTAGCCACTATCATTTGGACATATTGCCGTCTGAATTAGCGGTTGTAAGTACCCCTAGGGTAGCGGAGCAAACTAAGTATCAGTGGTTTGAATTGGACAAAGCTTTGGCGCTTGGTCTGCCTGCACCAGTGCGTACCTTGCTGGAAACCCATGAAGAAAGACGGCAGTTGATCTAAGCCCTTGAACGGATGATCGAAGAGTAAAGGATAGACGTATGTTTCTGACGATTTTCTGGAAGTTTCTACTGTTAGGCTGCACCAGTTTTGGCGGCCCAGCGGCACATATTGGCTATTTCCGTAAAGAGTTCGTAGAGCGTTTGGGCTGGGCTACGGAAACGGAATACGCGCAATGGGTGGCCTTGAGTCAAATTATGCCTGGGCCTGGATCGAGCCAAGTGGGCTTTGCTCTTGGCTACCATCGTGGTGGTATCGCTGGAGCCATCGCCGCCTTTGTTGGTTTTACCCTTCCTTCTGTCATCTTAATGTGTGTGTTTGCCGTCATTGGCAGTCAGTTCTCCGAACATGATGTCTTTTTAGGCATTTTGGGTGCATTAAAACTGATGGCGGTAGTGGTCATTATGGATGCCATCTGGGGCATGGGGAATTCGTTTTGCCAAGGCTACCGTACTCGCCTAATTGCCATTCTGAGCATGCTGTTTATTTTGCTTTGGCCATTGGGACTCGGCAGCTTGCTATTAGTACTGTTAGCAGGGCTTGTCGGCGCAGTATGGCTAGGGGATACGACTAGCAAAGCGTTTCATGGCCGAATGTCGGCGACTGTAGCTTATTTAGCCTTGGGTCTGTTTGTGGCACTCTTTATTGTTACGGCGCTGATTCACGGTAACGGCTGGCTGGCCTTGGTATCAGAACTATTCCAAGCGGGAAGTTTGGTGTTTGGTGGCGGTCATGTGGTATTGCCGTTGATGTCCGAGCAGTTGGTAGACTTGGTTTCGACGTCTAATTTGCTAACCGGTTATGCTGCTGCACAAGCGGTGCCTGGCCCTATGTTTACCCTAGCAACCTACATTGGGGCTGTGTCGGCACCCGAGGGGCAACTGGTTATCTGGGCATTGTTGGCCACCCTAGCGATTTTCTTGCCTGGGTTATTGCTGATGTTAGTAGGGCAGCATTTTTGGCAAGGTTTAGCGCATTATCCGCGCGTGCAAGGTGCTTTAGTGGCGATCAATGCTGCCGTGGTGGGCTTATTGGTGGCGACCTTGTTGTTTCCGATTTTACCCAGCAGTGTGACGGGCATTTGGCAGGCGTTGGTGGTGATTCTAGCTTTTACTTGGCTGCGTTGGAAAAAGCCCGCCATTTGGCAATTAGTCAGTGTGTTTGTGCTAGGCGGTGTGGTGACAGCGTTGTTCTAAGCGCTTGAAACCTGTAACGTGAGCGCCCATATAGTTAGCAAATGAACGAATAATTGAGAGATCAGCATGGCGAACACTGTATTCTGTAAAAAATACCAGAAAGAGATGGAAGGCTTAGAGCGTGCACCGCTGCCAGGTGCGAAAGGCCAAGAAGTGCTAGAAAATGTTTCTAAGCAAGCATGGCAAGAGTGGCAAACTCTGCAAACCATGATTATTAATGAAAAGCATCTAAACTTGATGCAACCAGATACGCGTAAGTACCTGTTGGAGCAGATGGATAAATTCTTCAACAACGAAGAAACCGATCGCCTACAAGGCTATGTGGATCCGAACGATATTCAAGAGCTTTAATCACAAGCTCTTATCAGCACAAAAAACGCCGCTAGCAGGCTCTCTGCTAGCGGCGTTTTTCATCTTATCCTCGGAGGAATCTTGTGGGAGGAGCGTCCCGCCCCGAAATTCCAAGCTTCCCCGAACGGAGTCGGGTCGTACGAGCGGGTTGTATCCCGCGATTGAAGGTCTGCGTCCCCGAACTGAGTCGGATCGTACGAGCGGGTTGTATCCCGCGATTGAAGGTCTGCTTCCCCGAACGGCGTCGGGTCGTACGATTAGATTATTGCGTTACAAAGCTGGCAAACAGCACATCCATCACTGGCTCAGCGCCAGTTTCTTCTTTTAGTACGGCATTGATCGCTGCTTTAGCGTCTTCGCGGGTCTGCTCACGGGCAATCGCCCCCGTGACTTGTTCTTGAGTACGAGCGCTTAGAAACATTACGATCGCATCACGCACTAACGGCATATTCGCCAAAATAACCCCTTCTCGAGTGCTGTCGGTACGCAAGCTAATCTTGGTTTTGATGTAATGCAAACGCGGACCCGAAGCATTGTAGTTCACGATAAAATCAGGGTTCAGCTCAATGTAACTTGGTACCACAGGAGCTGCTTCATCCTCAGCAAACGCAGGTGTCGTCAGTAGAGCCAGTAAACAGGTTAGGGCGATCAGTAAGCGCGTTTTGCCTAGCTGCGTGATGTGCTTCATAGTTCCTCTCTCGAATTCACGTCATTACTCGTTATACTACTCCTCAACAAGTATAGATGGCAGTAGTTCATTGCACTTTCTGGTTATTCTACTGTCTAGATTTTCACTGGTCACTGTTAAGTATCGATAAAAGGATCTTTCCACTATGGTCGCGTTGTTGTCCGCACGTCGTTTTCACGCTGTTATTGCCTTGGTTGCCTTCGCTTTGTTGGGCGTGGCCTTCTACATGGAATATCAAATGGGGCTCGAACCTTGCCCATTGTGTATGTTGCAGCGCATTGCGTTTTTCTGTATCGGGGTGGTGTCGCTGATTTCAGCATTGGGTGCTAAGGCCTCCTGGCATCGTAAACTGGCGTGGCCGATTGTCGTGCTGTCGCTGTTGGGGGCGGGGCTTGCGATTCGTCATCTGTATCTGCAAAGCCTACCGGTTGATGAGCTACCTGCGTGTTTGCCAGGGTTGAGCTACATGTTTGAAGTATTCCCATGGCAGGAAATTATGCAGGCCATGATTATGGGTACCGGCGAGTGCGGCGATGTGTTGTGGACTTTCCTTGGACTTAGTATCCCTGGTTGGACCTTGGTGGCATTTGTGGCCATGGCCCTAATTAACTTAGCCATTGCTGTAAAAACTAAATGATCTCAGCGTTGATATCAGTTACACAAAGTCAGTACTTTGTTAACAAAAGCTTCTTGCCCCTGTCTTGCAGGGGCAGTGAGAACGGAATATGCTAAAAATGTGAAACACGGGTAAAAAACAAGTACACAGGGATAGTATGGGTGCGCGGCATTGACGCACTAGCCACCATCAAAAGAAGAACGTAGTTAGGAGACATGTCATGTTAGAACGTTGTAAAACTGCGCAAGAGCGATGGGGGGGAGTCCATGAAATCATTGACCGCTGGTTACAGCATCGTAAGGCGTTGGTAGAAGCCTTTGTAACCCTGCGTGAGATCGGCGAATACACGCCCACGGACACTCCAAAAGTACAGGTGTTTTGTGAAATGCTAGTGGATTATGTGTCCACTGGGCATTTTGAAGTGTATGAACAGTTAGCGTTAGAAGCGAAAGAGTTTCATGATGATAGCGCCTTGGCCTGCTTGCACAAGTTGATGCCAGAGTTATCAACCAACACAAGTATCGTGTTGGAATTTAATGATAAATACGACACCAAAGAGCATTGTAATAAGCAGCTCAGCGATCTCCCCTTTGCATTGCAAACTCTTGGCGTTTTGATGGAAGAACGATTTGCCTATGAAGATCAGCTCATTGAGGAACTGCATGAGGCCCACAGCGAGCAAAGTGCTTAAGCGCTTGCTATTAGCAGGGGCATCCATTGCCCTGCTAAGCGCCTGTTCCGCAGAAGATCCAGTTGTGACCAGCTCAATGGCGGTGCAAGGGCTGTATTCTGCGGCACTCAGTGATAACGGATCGGGCTCCCTGATCGGTTCGATTCAGCATGGCGGTAGTTTTTGGAAAAATACGCCGTCTCAGCGCCTCTATAATTGGAACCACGCGGCAGGTGAAGCAACCCCTTTGATTGCCGTGGATATTGATCCAAGTGGTGATTTTGCTGCGACCGGTGGTGCGCGCACCATGGTGCTGTGGAGCACGGTTACGGGGCAGTCGTTAGGCTTTTGGAATACGCCTGGGGATGTAAAATCTCTAAAATTAACCCGTAATGGTGATTTCGCTCTGGTGGGCATGGATGACCAAACCGCGCGTTATTTCGATATTAAAAATGGAGGCATTCGCCAAACCTTACGTACCGGTGCGGTGGTTCGTTCTGTAGATGTCACTCCAGATGGTCGCTATGGCCTGACTGGTGACGATCTCTATCAAGTGATCCTATGGGATTTAAGTACTGGCGAAATCAAACAGCGCTGGCAACTCGATAACAATATTTCTACGGTTAAGCTCTCTAATGACGGTGCCTATGTGTTCGCTGCGGCGCAATTAGGGGACGCCAAAGTTTGGTCGACCTTAACCGGTGCGCAGGTGAGCCAAATTGATACTGGCGCCTTGCAGTCGCGTAATGTCACCATTAGCCAAGCGGTCTTTTCAAATTCCAATCGCCTGTTATTGCTCGGGCAACAAAATCGTCGCGTTAATCTCGTGGAAGTCATGACTGGTGAGGTCACCCGTTCTTGGGATATGTATCTTAAAGATACCCTTCGACCCACAGGCTCTGCGGTGTTGGCGTTGGCGTTTGGTGCGGGCAACAGCTATTACGCCATTGGCAGTAATGGTTATCTCAATGTCTTTCAATAAAGTCTGATTTCACGATGCAACTTTCTTCTTTACAACAGCGCTGGGGAGCGATCGCCGCCCTGCAAGCGTTTATCTCTGTGGCGGCGGGAGCATTTGGCGCCCACGGCTTAAAAAACATGGTGGCCGCACAAAACCTAGACTGGTGGCAAACCGCTTGCCAGTATCTGATGTATCACAGCCTTGGCTGTGTGTTGGCTGTTCTATTAGCTTCCGTTAGCGTCAAGTTTCTGTGGCCAGCGCGTTTGTTTACTCTAGGCAATCTATTGTTCGCGGGTTCCTTGGCAGTCATGACCCTGACCGATATCCGTATATTGGGGGCAGTGACGCCAATCGGTGGTGTGCTCTATCTAGCGGGTTGGCTGATGATGTTGAAATGCTTTGTACAAAATTCTAGCCATTCTAAGCCTTAAGAAAGTGGTGAATTAACAGACATTTTTATTCGATTTTAGTACCATACGCGCCTAATTTTGAATTTGAGACTGGCAACTCCATGCAAGACGAACAAAACCCAACAAATCCAGACATTAAACATCGCCGCATCCGCAGCTTCGTTGTACGAGGTGGTCGTATGACGGAAGGTCAACAGAAAGCCTACGACGCCAACTGGGACGTGTACGGCTTAGAAGTTGCTGACGGTCGTATCTCGTACGAGGAAGTGTTTGGACGCACTTCTGAAGTGGTACTAGAAGTGGGCTTTGGCATGGGCGCGTCATTGGTTGAAATGGCTAAAAATGCGCCAGAGAAAGACTTCATCGGTATCGAAGTGCACCCACCCGGTGTGGCCAAGCTAATGATGCTGGCTGAAGAGGCTGGTATTAACAATATCCGTGTGTACTGCCACGATGCGATCGAAGTGATGGCGGATTGTCTACCGCAGGGCCAAGCGTCTACGTTCCAGCTATTCTTCCCAGATCCATGGCATAAGAAAAAGCACAACAAGCGTCGTATCGTACAGCCGTTGTTTGCTCAGCAAGTTGCTAACGTGCTGAAAACCGGTGGTATTTTTCACATGGCCACTGACTGGGAACCGTACGCAGAGCACATGATGGAAGTGATGGAAGTGCAAGCGAACTATGAAAATGCGGCAGGTAAAGGCAATTACCACCCACGTCCAGAATGGCGTCCGCTAACGAAATTTGAACAGCGTGGTGAGCGTTTAGGTCACGGTGTATGGGATTTGATTTACACCAAGATCAGTGAATCCACTCTGTAATTGAGTAACGCATAAACAAAAAAACCGACGCACAGCGTCGGTTTTTTTATGATTCAGACAAAAATTAATCGTTAATTTCTGCTGATTCGCGAGAGTTGCCAGCATCAAAGTACTCTTGAAACGCTTTTGGTGTACGGCCACGGCCACTCCACTCAATCGTTTCACCATTCCATTCGATACGGTATTTAGGTTTAACAGTTTTACCCTTAGTTGGGTTAGAGCGAGCACCGCTTAGTGCAGCAATCTCTTCTAGAGTTAAACCACTTGCTTCGATCATCTTAGCAATATCTGATGCTTGACGAGCTTTCTCTTCAATTTCCGCTTGGCGAGCTTGTTCGTCTTCTTGCATTTTAACCAAAGCATTGTTTAAACCTTCGATTAGGTTTTCTAGTTGTGCAATGGTAAGGTCTTTTGCCGCAGCACGTGCTTTGGCTTTGTTTCCAGCTAGCTCTGCTAGTAAGCTCATGATTTCCCCTAATTATCTGAAACGCATTTATTAACGCGAACACAGAACAGAAATCCATCCAAAACTGTGTTTCTCTTTGTTTATCTAAACAGGTAAGCTAAATTCCAAAACTTACTTGAAGTCTGAAGGACTAAGAATAGCATCCATTGAGTTATTTTAAATCAATGCCGAACAAAAAAATTAATAAAAACGCTGTTAATAAGCGAATTATCTTAAGTTTTTAGTAAATATTATGACGACTTTTTTAAATACCATGTTAGTGGCTTTGGCCAAAGAATACTCAACCTCTGAAACGACTGTAAAAAATATCATCAATCTGTTTGAAGACGGCGCCACCGTACCTTTTATCGCTCGCTATCGCAAGGAAGTAACCGGTGCCATGTCAGATGAGCTGCTGCGTAGCTTTCACGGGCGCTGGCAATATTTGGTGGAGCTGGAAAAACGTCGCGCTGCCATCATTGAGTTATTAAAAGAGCTACCTGATATTCCGAAAGCGGTTTTTAATTCTATTAATCAGGCAAAAAGTAAGACGGAATTAGAAGATATTTATGCGCCTTTTAAGAAGACGCGAAAGAGTAAAGCGGACCTAGCTATTGATTTAGGGTTGTTGCCTTTCGCGATTGTGTTATGGCAAGAAGGCCAAGCTCAAAGCCAGAAACACTTTGACTCGCTAAAAGGTGCATTTAATGAGCCTGTTAGTTATGACGCCGCATTACTAGGTGCCGCGGATATAATTATTGAGCGTTTAGCGCAAAATATTATTACTCTACAACAAGCTAAGTTGTGCCTACAGCAGGATGGCGTGCTAACGAGTCGGGTATTGCGTGGTAAAAAAGAAGCAGGTGAAAAGTTTCGCGATTACTTTGATTACCAAGAGCCCCTTAAAAAGTGCCCGCCCCATCGATTATTAGCCTTGTTCCGCGGAAAAAAAGAAGGCTTTTTAAAGCTCTCTATTGAATTAGAGGGTGGTCTACCATACGCCTTAACTAATGCTTTATATATCACGCCTTTCGGCTTTCCTGAAATTAAAGACAGTACACCGAGCAAGGAAAAGCTGGCATGGTTGGACAAAGCGTGGCAAGAAAAAATCCAGCCCAAATTAGAAACCGATCTATTAGGGGAATTAAAAGACACTGCCGAAGCTTCTGCCATTGAAGTATTTCAAGCCAACCTAAAAGATCTATTAATGGCCGCACCTGCTGGCGCTAAAAGAACCTTGGCCTTAGACCCAGGTTTTAGAAACGGTGTCAAATGGGCGGCAGTGGATGAATACGGACAATTATTGGATAACGGTGTGATTTATCCACACCCACCACAAAATAAATCGGTAGAGGCGGAAGCGTTACTGGCGAAAGTGATTCAAAAACAGAACATTGATTGGCTGGTGATTGGTAATGGCACTGCGTCGCGCGAAACTGAAACTTTTGCTAAGCAGATGATTAAGCAATATCAGCTAGGCTGTCGTTGCGTCATCGTATCGGAAGCGGGGGCTTCGGTTTACTCGGCATCGCCAGTGGCCATTGAAGAGTTTCCTGATCTTGATGTTACCATCCGCGGCGCGATTTCCATTGCCCGTCGTTTCCAAGACCCGTTAGCGGAGTTGGTTAAAATTGACCCACAAGCCATAGGCGTTGGCCAATATCAACACGACGTCAAAGCCAATCGCTTGAGCGAGGCGCTTGGTGCTGTGGTGGAGGACTGTGTAAACGCGGTCGGCGTGGATCTTAATCTGGCCTCGGTTTCCTTACTTACTTATGTCTCGGGCTTAACCCAACGCTTAGCGCAAAACATTGTCGAACTGCGTGAGCAGCTTGGCGGCTTTAGCAATCGCAATCAGCTGAAAAAGGTCAAAGGTATTGGTGATAAAGCCTTTGAGCAGTGTGCGGGCTTTTTACGTATCCGTGGTGGCAGCGAACCGTTAGATGCCTCAGCCGTGCACCCTGAATCCTATGAGCTGGTCAAACAGATGGCGCGCTCGGTCAAACAAGAGTTGTCCAATATGATTGGCAACCCATCGACCTTAGCTGTGTTGAAATCCGCAGTGCTTGCCAACTCAGAGCAGCGCTTTACCATTCAAGATATTCTGCAAGAACTGGCTAAACCTGGCCGCGATCCACGTCCAGAGTTCCAATATGCGAGCTTTGATGATTCGGTCAGTAGCATTGAAGATCTACAAGAGGGCATGACGCTTGAGGGCGTAGTCACCAACGTGGCGGCGTTTGGCGCCTTTGTTGACTTAGGCGTGCATCAGGATGGCTTGATCCATATTTCACAGCTGGCGGATCGCTTTGTTAAGGATCCTCGTGATGAAGTGCGCGTCGGAGAAGTGGTCAAAGTGCAAGTGTTAGAAGTGGATGCCAAACGCAAACGTATTGGCTTAAAGCGGATTAAATAATCCTATTCGAGCAAGGTAGTACTGTTAAGTGCTACCTTGCTGTATTCGGCCTTACTTGCGAATGGCATTACACTGGGCGCAGGATTGCTGTAGTAATTCCACAAATAAACGTGTCGCGGGCCCTGTTCGCTCACCTTTACCGAAGATCGCATACATATGGAAACTGCGTTCACCGCCAGATTCCAGCGTCAGTCTTTTTAAACGTCCGTTGTCTAAAGAGTCGCGCAGGTCGGCGATAGGAAGCCAAGCAAAGCCTATACCTGAAGCCACGACTTCTAAAGCTGATTGTACGCTGGACACGGTCCAACGGCGATCAGCCCCCAACCAGCCTTCATCGACTGAACTTTCTCGGCCAGAGTCGCGAATCACCACTTGTAGCTCTTGTTTCAGGCGTTCGTTACTGATTTTGCCTTGTTCTTGAAATAATGGATGATCCGGTGCTGCCACGGCGATCATTTCTACTTCGACAATCGGGTCGGCAAGGTAGCCCTTTGGCACAATGCCACTGAGTACAAGGTCCGGAGAACCGCTGGATAAGTTGTCGAGGGCACCACTGAGTACCACTTCTTTCAGTTGCACTTGAGTGCCTTGGCTTTGTGGTTCAAACGCGCGCAATGCGCGAAGTAATGCTGGCGTTGGGAAAGCCTCATCGACAACTAGTTCAATTTCGGGCTCCCAGCCTTGGCCTAGGGTATGGGCCAGTTCTTCTAAATCGACCGCTTCTTTTAATAGATGACGTGAGCGTCTAAGTAATACTTCGCCCCGTTCTGTGAGCTTGGCTTTACGGCCATCAATGGTCAGCAATGGGTAGCCTAATTGCTCTTGTAGCTTGGCTACCGTATAGCTAATAGAGGATTGGCTCTTGTGTAGGGCTTCCGCCGCTTGCGCGAAGCCGCCTTTATCGACTACGGCCTGAAGCACGCGCCACTGTTCCAAGGTTACTCTAGGTGCTTTCATGGAGAATCTTCCGTCGTATTATAGTGTTTCTTCTCTTATATCGTATTTTTCGATTGGAATCGTCAAAAAGTTACGCTTTTTTATCAAAAAAACTGGTTTTAATATGGCTCTATCGAATGACGTTGAAGCAACGCTTCCCAAAGAATATTAGGAGATTAATCATGGCAACTCTATTACGTATCGACTCAAGCGCATCAGGTGACAACTCTAAATCTCGTCAACTAGCAGATGCTTTCGTAGCACAATGGTTAGCAAAGAACCCAGACGGCCAAGTGGTGGTACGCGACGTAAACGCTAAGCCACTACCACACTTCACTAGCGAAACATTGGGCGCTTTGTTCACACCAGAACAGGATCGCACTGCTGAACAGCAAGCGATCGTAGCGATCGGTGACGAACTGATCGCAGAGCTAGAAGCTGCAGATGTGGTAGCGATCAGTGCGCCAACTTACAACTTCAGCATTCCATCGACTTTGAAGTCTTACTTTGATTACGTCGCTCGTGCTGGCCGTACCTTCAAATACACAGAAGAAGGCCCAGTGGGCTTGGTGAACAAAGACGCGTACGTGTTCTTGGCAAGCGGCAGCTTCCTAGAAAACACACCATACGATCACCAACTACCGTACGTTAAAACCTTCTTAAACTTTATCGGTTTGAACGTCAAAGACGCTTTCGTAGCGGGCGGTCAAGCATTGGGTGAAGACGGTGAAAAAGCTTTCACTAGCGCCAAAGGCCGTATTGCTGAAGCGGTGTAATCCACCCTCAGTAAGCTTGCAGCGGGGCAGCACCAAAAGTGCTGCCCCGTTTGCGTTTTAGAGCACTATATTGATTTGCGGAAGCTGGCTCTGAAAGGCGTCTTTTAATGCTTGCTTGGCCTCTGTCTCCCCATGCACTAAATGAATCGTCTTTGGTGGCTGGCGCATACGTTTAGCAAAGTTCACCAAGTCCTGTTGTCCCGCGTGAGCCGAATAACCGCCGATTTGCCAAATATGGGCTTTAATCTCTATTTGTTGTCCGTCTAGCACCACATAGCCATTTTCTTTCTGGTGATAAGCCAGAATGTCTCGTCCCGGTGTGCCTTGGGCTTGGTAACCGACAAAAATGACATCGTTGCGTTCATCGCCGAGCAGGGCTTTTAGATAATTCACAATACGCCCGCCAGCGCACATACCGGAAGCGGCAATCACAATGGCAGGGCGTTTTTGTCGCGCTAAATAGGCCACGGTTTGCTCATGCAGCTCGTGACTATCAATGGTGGTAAGTTGCTCAAAGCTTAGTGGATGACGGCCTAGCTTGACGCGTCGTATGGCTTCTTTATCCCAATAGGGTTTTAACGCGCGATACACCTCAGTGAACTGACTGGCTAACGGCGAATCGACAATAATGTCTAAGTCTTGCCACGTTAGCGTTTGACCCGTGGCCGTATGACTAATGGCTTGTTTTGGGGAGTCATGGATAATACTTTCGATCTCATACAGCAGTTCCTGAGTTCGACCAATCGAAAAGGCCGGAATCAATACCACGCCACCATCGGCAAGGGCTTTTTCCATGGAGGCTTGTAGCCGTTGGCGTCGATGGTGGCGATCTTCATGATTGCGATCGCCATAGGTACTTTCTAATACCAGCTGATCTGCTCGATAGGGTGACTTCGGTGCCGCTAACAGTGGTGCGTAGGGCGCTCCTAAATCCCCAGAAAAAATTACATCCCAAGGTTTGGCTTTAGCCGTTTCTTTTAAGCGCACCGTGACATAGGCCGAGCCGAGAATATGACCGGCGGTGCTTAGCTTAATACGGCAGCTTTTCTCACTATCAGGCAACGGTAGGTCATACCATTGTTGATAATCCAGAGCCACCAGCTGATCTTGTAAACGTGCTAAACAGGCCTCGATAATACTTTGATTTCGGGTCACGCCGACTTTTAGGGCATCTTCAATCACCAGCGGTAGTAATTGTGCGCTGGGTTTGGAGCATAAAATTGGTCCCTCAAATCCAGCCGCCAATAAATAGGGAATGCGTCCCACATGATCGATATGGACATGGGTAACGACAAGTGCTTGAACGGAGCTGATGTCAAACTCAATGGCCAGCAGCTCATTGTTGGCACCGTTTTGCGAGGTTTCAGCACCCTGAAATAAACCGCAATCGACCAGCAAACTATGGCTCTGATCGATCAAAAGTTCATGACAAGATCCCGTTACGCCATCCTTGGCTCCATGGTGTGTAATCTCGTACATTACAAATCCTTATGCTATTGAATTATGGATAAAAATTAAGGTTAGCATAAAGCGCTGATTGTGCTACATGACCCATCGCACGGCACTTAACAGGAATAGGGTAGTTACTTGTCAAAATATTTATGACAAAAGAAATTGCGGCAAAGCTGCACAAGAGGTCTAATACCGCTTAATTAAAGATGACAGTAAAATATTTGGGACATTGCTCTATGACACAGGATATTGTGATCCTTGCCGCTGGTAAGGGAAGTCGTATGAAATCAGCCTCTTCAAAGGTGCTTCATAAACTTGCCGGAGAGGCGATGGTACGTCGTGTATTAGCGACTGCCAGTGGCTTAAGCAATGCCCAGTTACATCTGGTTGTCGGTCATCAGGGCGAGCAAGTCGAGCAGGCTTGTCAGGATTTCTCTGCTAATATCGTTTGGCAAAATGACCCTCAAGGCACCGGAGATGCGCTACGTCGTGCGGCTCCTTCTCTAAGTGAGAACGGCAGTACTTTAACCCTATACGGCGATGTGCCATTGATTCAGCGTTCGACGTTAGAGCGTATGCTGTCTCTATCTAATGACAATACCTTGGTATTGCTAACCATCAAACTAGATAACCCATTTGGTTATGGCCGTATCGTGCGTGATGTGCAAGGCGCTGTAACGGCCATCGTTGAACAAAAAGACGCCAACCCTGAGCAATTACTGATTAATGAAGTAAACACCGGCATTTTGCTGGCACCAAACGCCAAGCTACAAAATTGGTTAGCTGCATTGACTAACAACAATGCCCAAGGGGAATACTACCTTACCGACGTTATCGCCATGGCGGCTGAGCAAGGTGTGGAAATTGTTACCGTGCATCCTGAGCAAGAGTGGGAAGTCAGCGGCGTGAATGATCGTGTGCAGTTGGCAGCGCTTGAGCGCGTTTGGCAACAGCAACAGGCAGAATCACTGATGCGTAACGGTGCCACTCTAATGGACCCAAGCCGCATTGATATCCGTGGTGAGCTGGTCACTGGCCAAGATTGCGTGATCGATGTGAACTGTGTGTTTGAAGGTAAGGTAACTCTGGGCGAAAACGTTGAAATCGGTCCAAATTGTGTATTGAGAAACTGTACCGTGGCCGATAACACGGTAATTAAAGCCAATACTATGATTGAAGATAGTACTGTGGGCACAAGTTGTGACTTGGGGCCATTTGCTCGTCTGCGTCCAGGAACTGTACTTGCAAACAAAGCCAAGATCGGTAACTTCGTTGAGACCAAAAAAGCGCATATTGGTGAAGGCAGTAAGGTTAACCATTTAAGCTATGTTGGCGACACGCAAATGGGCGCTGGGGTTAACGTTGGCGCAGGTACTATTACCTGTAACTACGATGGCGTGAATAAATTCCAAACCATTATTGGTGACGGCGTATTTGTTGGTTCTAACTCAGCTCTGGTAGCACCGGTAGAAATTCAAGCGGGAGCAACCATCGCAGCGGGTTCTACCATTACCAAGACGGTGGCTGAAAATCAGCTAGCCTTTGGCCGTGCAAAACAAATGAATAAAGACGGTTGGGCGCGTCCGACCAAGCAGGAGAAATAATATGTGTGGTATCGTCGGCGCAATTGCTCAACGTAACGTAGCAAAAATTCTATTAGAAGGCTTATCTCGTCTTGAATATCGTGGTTATGACTCGTCTGGTGTGGCGATCAATAATGAAACCGGCGTACGTGCACACCGTGCCGTGGGCAAGGTACAAGCACTGAAAGACAAGTTCGAGGCAATGCCGCTAGATGGCAAGCTTGGCATCGCTCACACTCGTTGGGCGACTCACGGTAAGCCAACCGAAGCCAATGCCCACCCACATTTCTCCGGTGACGATCTGGCCTTGGTGCATAATGGCATTATTGAAAACCACGAAGCATTACGCCGCGAGTTGATTGAGTTGGGCTATGAGTTCCGTTCAGAAACCGATACCGAAGTGATCGTGCACTTGATTCACCACGCTTTGAAAACCGAGCCAGATTTTCTAAAAGCTGTGAAAAATGCCCTAAAGCGTCTGCACGGTGCTTTCGCCATTGCCGTGACCTTGAACGATGAAAACGAGCGTTTGATTGCCGCGCGTAAAGGTAGCCCATTAGTCGTGGGTGTTGGTATTGAAGAGAACTTTGTGGCTTCTGATCAGCTAGCATTGCTGCATGTAACTGACCAATTTATCTTCCTTGAAGAAGGCGATGTGGTGGAGTTAACCCGTGATGCGGTGACGATTTACGATGCGAATGATAAGGTGCAAGAACGTCCGATCAGCGTCTTTAATCACAATGTCGATGCTACCGATAAAGGTGAATTCCGCCATTACATGCTCAAAGAAATCTACGAGCAGCCAAAGGTGATTGCGGCCTGTTTAGAAGGACGTATCAATGACGATCGCATTCTAACCAGCTGCTTTGGCGCGGATTCAGCCTTCTTAAAAGAGATTGAAAATATTCATATCGTTGCCTGTGGTACCAGTTATCATGCGGGTATGGTGGCGAAATACTGGATCGAAGATCTGGCTAATATTCCTTGTACCGTGGAAGTGGCCAGCGAGTACCGCTACCGTAAGGTAGCAGTGCCAAAAAATACCTTGTTCCTAACGCTGTCTCAGTCAGGTGAAACGGCCGATACGCTAGCGGCGCTGCGTATGGCGAAAGAGCTGAACTACCTAACCACTTTGGCGATTTGTAACGTACCCTCTTCGACACTGGTGCGAGAGTCAGGTCTAACCTTGCTAACCAATGCGGGCGCTGAAATCGGTGTGGCATCGACCAAAGCCTTTACCACTCAGTTAACGGCGCTATTGATTACCTCGATTGCCATTGCTTCTGAAAAAGGCGAGCTAAGCGCTGCTAAGCAAGCGGAACTGGTGCGTGCATTACGCTCGCTACCTGCGTATGTGGATGCTGCCATCAAGCAGGACGAAGCGATTAAACTGGTATCAGAGCAGTTTGCCAATAAACACAATGCCTTGTTCCTAGGCCGTGGGCCAATGTTCCCGATTGCTTTAGAAGGCGCATTAAAGCTAAAAGAGATCAGCTATATTCACGCCGAAGCCTACCCAGCAGGGGAGCTAAAGCACGGTCCACTGGCGCTAGTGGATGAAACTATGCCTATCATTACTGTCGCACCAAACAACCAGATGTTGGATAAATTGAAATCTAACCTGCAAGAAGTGCGTGCCCGTGGCGGTGAGTTGTATGTGTTTGGTGCCAAAGAAACCGGCTTTGAAGAAGCAGAAGGTATCTACTACAACGAAATTCCATGGGTAGAAGAAGTATTAGAGCCAATCGTACACACGATCCCACTGCAGCTACTGTCGTACCATGTGGCGGTAGTGAAGGGCACCGACGTGGATCAGCCGCGAAATCTCGCTAAGTCTGTTACAGTTGAGTAACTTATTGATTTTAAAATATAAAATAATTTTTTATTTTAAAGCTAGGCTAGCTTAAATGTTCTGTAAAAAGCCGTTGGATATGAAAAATGTCCAACGGCTTTTTTATTGATCAGTTCAAATGATCAGTCGTAAATAAAAAGTGATTAGAAATAAGTCTCTGCCTGTCATAAAAACTCTAAAACCGTGGTGGCGATAACAACAATTCTGCCATCACACGGAATCAATTCTTCGATTTTAGGAGTGGACTGTGACTCAGCCTTCATCTTTAACCAAGCCAAGACCTTGGCGTCAGCGCATGGTAGTCAACTCCCCCAATCCAAATCCAAATCTTCAGTGGTTGGAGCAGGTGCAAGAAACGGCACTTGAGCCTGAACTAGAGATCGTCGATGCCCATCATCATTTATGGGATCGAGAAGGCTTTCGTTATTTATTGGACGAATACAGCGATGATATTGGCGACAGTGGCTTTAATGTCATCGCCTCAGTGTTTGTTCAATGTCGCACCATGTATCGCGCCGATGGTCCTGAGCATGAGCAGCCAATTGGCGAGGTAGAATTCGTCCGTGGAATCGCTGCCCAAGCTCGTAGCGGCGGCTATGGTAAAACAAAGGTGGCAGCAGGCATTGTCGGTGGCGCTAATTTATTGCTCGGCAAAGCGGTTGCTCCCGTTCTGGATGCGATGCAAGAAGCTGGTGGTGCTTTGTTTAAGGGCGTTAGAACGCCTGTAGCGGCCCATAAAGATCCGGCCGTGCGCTCTAATCCTGTGCCAGTTGCAGAAGGCTTAATGCTAAGCGATGCCTTTATCGCCGGTGCAAAGGCGCTTAGTCAGCGTGGTTTATCCCTTGATTTATGGGTCTATCAAACACAATTGTCAGAAGTGGCTGAGCTGGCCAAGCAGCTGCCAGAGCTTAGCATTATCGTCAATCATGCCGGTGGTCCTCTAGGTGTTGGTTCCTATGCTAATGACAAAGAGACACACTTTAACGCTTGGCGTTCAGCTTTGGCGCAACTCTCAGAGTATTCCAATATCACCTTAAAACTTGGCGGCTTTGGCATGCCGATTATGGGCTTTGCTTGGCACCAACAAGCCCTCCCGCCGACATCTGAGCAATTAGCACAAGTAGTAGCCCCTTATATAACCGCTGCAGTGACCTTATTTGGTACAGAGCGCTGCATGTTTGAAAGCAACTTCCCAGTCGATAAAGGCAGCTTTTCTTACGCTGTGTATTGGAATGCGATGTGTCGCGCCACAGCAAACTATTCAAACAAAGAGCGTGCCGAACTGTTTAGCAAAACTGCCAAACGGGTCTATCGACTTTAACGAGATTCATATTTTGAGTGACCTGAGAATCATGCGTCACTCGAATAAAGGCAATGGAGTTAACTGCCGTTGCAGCACTTATCACACACAATAAATCTAAAAGGTGAAGCATGAAAAACTTAGGACGCATTTCTCTTATCTCGGCTCTGGTGGCCACCAGCGTATGGACAACACAGGTGATGGCCGCTGATTATCCAGAGAAACCGATTGAAATGGTGGTTGGATTTTCTGCCGGTGGCGGGACTGATGTGATGGCGCGCACCATAGCGTCTCATCTAGAGCCTATTCTTGGCGAAGACGCTTCTTTGGTAGTGAAAAACTTGCCAGGTGCGGGTGGTCAGATTGGTTTTACCAAAGTGGCGACCGCCGATGCAGATGGCTACACACTGGGTACGATGAACTTACCTGCGGCGTTGGCTTCTACCTATGATCGCAAGGCTGACTACGATGCGAGCAGTTTTACTTGGCTGGCGAATTTCGTATCGGATCCCAATACTTTAGTGGTGAAAAAGAGTTCTGGAATTAGCTCTGTGGCTGAGCTAATCGCCGCGGCAAAAGAGAAGAGTGGCACCATGACAGTGGGTCTAGCGGCGCTAGGCGGTAATGACCATTTCTCAGCCATTCAGTTTGAACAGGCAGCAGGTATTAAGTTAATTCATGTGCCATTTAAAGGCGCAGCGATGGCGCGTACTTCCATTATGGGCGGCCATGTCAACATGGGTACTATGGCCTTTAGTCAAACCGTTGGGTTTGAAGATGAGCTAACCGTACTGGCGGTATTATCTGATCAGCGCTTATCTCAAGCACCAGATGTGCCTACCGCGAAAGAGCTTGGTTACGACGTGGTAATGGGGTCTTACCGAGGCGTTGTCGCACCCGCTAACCTACCACAGGCCAAATTGGAAAAGCTGCAAGTGGCTATGGATAAGCTGGCGCACGATCCAGAATTTATTCAAGATATGGCGACCCGGGGTACCCCAGTGCAGTTCTTAAGCGGTGCTGATTACGAAAAGCTTGCCGCCGCGCAAAATGAAATCGCCGCCAAGATCTGGCAAGAAACCCCTTGGAAATGATTGATTAACGATGAAAAACGGGAAGCTAAGGCTTCCCGTTTTTAAATGCGCAGTCATCCCAACATGCATTCTCATAACCGAGTTCCAACTGGATAGCAGCTTTGCTGTCTGATCAGCCACTTACGCAAACTCAGAAATGCTAGTTATTTGCTGTAGCTAACTTATTCTTTTTTATAGCAAAACATTAGATCTATACAGGTTTCTCTATAAAATTTTGAATAACATTCAATTACATAGCATCGTTGTCTGTTAACTTGTGTTTACACATACCTATCTTATTTTCTCCTAAATTCAATTTCACTAATTGAACATTCCGAAACTACTGCTACGCTTAAATTGAATCTGCTAAAGATTAATATGGAGCGAAAGGTTGTAGACAATGATGGATTGACCGCTTGTTAAACGATTATTAACTGAGCGGCATTGCCTTTACAGAGTCAAACTTATTGAGATATAGGCCAATGGGGCTTTCGATTTTAAAATAAGGTTTTCTTTGGGAGATATAATTATGTTTACTAAACTTTATATTCAAGCCAGTAATTTTTTAACAGATCGTAAAGGTGTTACTGCAATTGAGTATGCTGTATTGGCAGTGGCTGTTGCACTAACCGTTTATTTTGTATTCGGTGGAGAAGAGAGTGCATTAACTACTACACTAGAAGGTGCATTGTCTAAAGTCACATCAACTGTAAATGGTCTTGGCGGTTAATGAAATGAAAAGGTGATAAATAATGGTGGTAATGCTATTACTTTGCATTATGGCTTGTCTACTTTTTATTTTATGCATGGATGTAAAGGTAAGGCAGATAAAAAATAGGTACTTGATTTGCCTTACTTTTATGATCCTTTTAACTTGGGTCTATCAACCCAACTGGCACATATTGCCATATACCTTAATGATACTGATGACGGGCTTTATTCTTCATGCTTTTAATATTTTAGGAGCGGGAGATACAAAGCTTCTTTGTATCATTAGTTTAGGTGTAAATCCTGATTTTTTAGTGCTACTGATTTATATAACGATATTTTTAGGCGGTCTCTTCGCTTTGTCTTACTTGATATATGGTTACTTTACAGATCTTGAATTGGCTAGGCAAAGAGGCGTTCCTTATGCTGTTCCTATTTCTATAAGTGGGGGCGCATTAATCTTTCTTTCACATATCAGTTAATCCAAATATAAGGGGACGGATATGAAATCAAGATTACTAATGTATTTGTCTCTTGTTATTCTAGCGATTGGCCTAGTGGGGATTTATATAACGCAGTTCTCTCAGCCACTCTCAACTGTCTCATCTTCGGTTGATTCACTCACGCAGACAGAAGCACAAGCTCCCCCTGAGAAAACCATCAAAATTTGGCGTACCAAGGACGCTGTCATTAAGGGGCAACAGGTGTCTCGCAGTGATTTTAGAGTCGATGAAATCATTGAGTCAGAGGCTTTTGAGTTGGGGATAAAGGATGATGTCGAGCTAAAATTTCCTGATGTGTTGGTCATGAAAATGGCACTAGACAAAGACTCCCCTGTGCTGCCTGAATACTTCATTACTCCCGAAGAAGATGGTTATTTTCGTTATGTTCTAGAAGAAGGTTATTTGCCTGTGCCCATCTCTGTCAGGGCGAATGCGATTGTCGGTGATGTTATTCAAGCCGGATCGATAGTCGATATTCTAGCGCTTACCTCAACCACTCAAAATCTAACCAGTGCTCAGATTCGAGACCTTGCAAATGTTTCATTAACGACCATTCTTAGTGGAGTGAAAGTGCTTCAGGTTTTTAAGAGTTCGAATGTTGAAGAGAATATTGAAAATACAGAAGGTCGATTAGGGGTTGATTCTAATAATAAAGTTCCGTTGATATTGCAGCTGACTAAAGACCAAGCGGCTAAAGTCAGTATGGCTCAAGGTATTGCTCAACTCGAGATTATGCTGTCTTCAGATGAAGATCGTGGAAAATATATCGATATTGATTTGGGTGACATTATTACTGACTTCAAACCTGTCCGTGAATTACGGGTGAAATGACAACAAAAGACGCGATAAGGGATAATTATGAGAATGATCAAACAGTGGCTTTTGGGTGCCTTGCTCATGACGGTATCGCTGTCGTTGTGGTCTAGCGCAACCCTTAATATGGCGGAGGGAGAAGCAAGAGCGCTTTCCTCTAAACAAAAAATTGGATCTGTTTTTATATCAGCTCCGGAAATAGCAGATTATCAAGTGGTAGATAATCATAAAGTGGTGGTGTATGGGAAAAGTACAGGCAAAGCCACTGTTATATTATTTTCGGAAGAAGGTGCTACCTTGCTGACACGAGATATATTGGTAAGTAAAAGTATGGCGAATTTAAAAGCTCATATAAAAGCCATGTATCCTAATGCAGATATAATTGTCAATAATTTAGATGATAAGGTTGTTCTAAGCGGTACGGTCAGCACTGAGAAAGAGAAAGACGGTATTAATCAGTTAGTCGGTGAATTATTGGGACGTTCAGTCGAGAATTATGACCTTGAATGGGAGGCTGATAATGGTCAGACACTGAGAATGGATTTTATGCGTCGTCGTAACTATTCCGGTGTTGTGAACAATATTGAAGTGGTAACGACTAAGCAAGTGAATGTAAAACTTTCAATTGTCGAAGTGTCCCATACCTTAATGCAGAATTTTGGCTTGGACTTTTACTCAGCCGGTCAGAATTCAGGCATATTTGTAAACCCGCTTCGTTCCATTTCAAGTCAAAATATCATTGCCGCTATAAGTGCGATCAATGATGATGAGGTTGGACAAATTTTAGCCGAGCCTAATTTATCGGTTATCTCTGGCGAAACAGCCAGCTTCCATGTGGGGGGCGAGATGCCGATTGCCACTGTGTTGAATGACAGGGTAGACATCGAATACAAAGCCTTCGGTGTACGCTTGGAAATGATGGCTAAGGTACTAACTGATAACAATATTCGTCTATCCTTGAGACCTGAAGTCAGCTCTGTGGATACTCAGTATGCCGATAGTGTTTACAACGTACCTGCATTTAAAACTCGTCAAGCTCATACAACAGTGGAGCTGGCTGACGGTCAGAGCTTTGTATTAGGTGGACTGCTTAACAACGAGGAGCGAGAGTTACTACGTAAAATTCCGTTCATTGGTGACATTCCAATTCTTGGTTCATTGTTCCGCTATACCGAAACAGAACGAAATAAAACAGAGCTACTCATTGTGGCTACCGTTAATCTTGTAAAACCTGTCGAGCCTGGCACGGTACGTATGCCAACCTTTCAACGTACCACGAATGCAGAGCGATTCTTTGTTTTGCCTAAACTTCAAAACAGTCAGCAATCGGGCTCAAACAGAGCTTTGAGCGAGCAAATTCTTTCAGAAGGGGGCTTTAAGAAATGAGTCAAACTATCAAGATCTCAGCCTTAATTGCCTTGTTGGGTTTAAGTGGTTGCTCTGTTATGGAGCCTATACCGATGGAAGATATATCATCTGTGCAGTTAGTCCCTTATGTGCAAACGGTTTCTGTTGCAGGGGGAAAAGAACATTTAGCACAGTCTAAAAATGAGCTGGCTAACTTTATCCAAGCGCTCGAACCACGCACGCTTAAGCAAGCAATCACGATGACCCTGTACTCTGGAGAAGGCGTTTTGTTACAAGGTTATGCTCGTCAGCAGCTGTTAGCCGCTGGTGTGCTAGGTTCTCACATGTTGTTTCAAGATTTGTCTATGCAGTATGACCCATCTAGGAAAGTTGATTTTTCCTTGAAAGTGGTGAAGTACAAAATGGTGACGAAGGAATGTGAGGCAAGTCGAATAGGGAATTTCTATACATCCGGTAACGGGTGTTTTGTCGAAGCCGCTCGTAATCATAGTCTTGTTGATCCAAAAGCTGTGATTCCATCCAATCAAAACACAATGAATAACTAACTGGGGGTAATTATGTTTGATTTAGTCGGCTCCCTAAAAAACGCTCCAGATCAAGGTTCAATCGTTGATCAAGAAAAAATCGGTACGGTTCTTTTTTATCAAACCAAAGAATGTAATGAGCTTGTGTTAGAGGCTTTTAGGTTCGAAGGGATTGTATCGCCTACTGTTGTTCAAAATAGTGACGATGAGATAACCGAGCACGTGCGTAACTCCGATATTGAAATTGTGATTGTTGAGTTGAATCACAGTGACAATGTAAGCGCCGATGCAGAGCGTATAAGCCACTTATTACCGAACCATGCTTCCGTTATCGTGATTGGCAGTGAAGATGCGATATCGACGATCCGTAATTTAAAAAATATCGGTTTTTATTACCTGTTTTGGCCTATTACCAAACAAGAGCTGATCGACTTTGTACGTAGCGTGAACGATAACCGTCGCAAAAGTAGCCGCGGCCCAGGCCAAAATCGTCGTGCGAAGTGCATTAGCATTATTGGTTCCAAAGGTGGTGTTGGCGCGACCTTTGTCTGTGCTGAAATGGCTTACCAGTTGAGTACGCTTGAAAAATCCTCCTGTCTAGTGGTCGATCAAAACCATAGTACTGGTGATTTGGACATTATGATGGGAATTCGAGATTACGAACGTCGTACGGTCCAGAAAAGCGATATTTCGATTATAGATGACAAGTTTTCCCAATCCCTAGTGTATCGCCAAAACAGCTTGTTGTCGGTCCTTTCTTTGACCTCGGAGAGCGTGGATGATCTGACTTTATTAGATTACACCAACTCAGTTATCGACTATCTGGCGGGGGATTTTAACTTCATATTGGAAGATCGCTCAGCATCGGTGGCTTTTTCAGTCGAGTCGGATCGGTTTATCTCTGATTCTGATGTAATCGTATTGGTTATGTCGGCCTCCGTATCATCAATACGCGATGCGGCGAGACTGCGAGACAAAGTGAAACGTCTGAATAAAAACGAATCGCTGCGTTTGATTTTAGTGATGAATCATATTGTTCCGTCTAAGTCTGAGACCTTGACTAAAGAAGATGCAGAGGCGTTCTTAAAGCAAACCATTGATGTTGAAATACCATTTTGTGATCAGCTTAATGCGCATATTTTAGAGCATAAGCGTGTTGCTCGATCTTCATTAAAAGCTGCTAAGCCACTGCGTCAGCTGACCGCTACTATTTTGGGTGAAAGGGCTAATAGCAGTAAAAAGCGTTCCCTATTTTCATTTAGCTAGTAAAGGGGATAAACATTATGCTGGGTGCAAAATCAATCTATGTTGGTCTTCGTAAACAGATATTTGATGCGCTGGACCCTGAAGCTATTGCTGATATCGATAAAGCGCAGTTACAGCGTCAGTTAGCCAATGCTGTTGATCTGTTGATTCAGCGTGAAAATTTATCTGTGGCGCGTACGATCCGCGAGGAGTTTGTTAATAGCCTCACCAATGAGTTGATTGGGCTAGGTCCTCTACAAGACTTGATGGAAGACGAAAGCATCACCGATATTATGATCAATGGTTCGGAGAATGTATTTATTGAGCGTAATGGATTGGTCGAAAGAGCCAATATTGATTTCATTGATGAGCGCCAGTTGATCGAGATCGCCAAGCGTATAGCTTCTCGTGTTGGTCGTCGTGTAGATGACTCTTCACCTACCTGTGACGCCCGTTTGCAGGATGGTAGCCGTGTTAATATTGTTATCCCTCCTATTGCCATTGATGGCACAGCAATCTCCATCCGTAAATTTAAAAAGCAGAGCATCGACTTTAGAAAGCTTTGTGAGTACGGCTCCATGAGTGTTGAGATGGCACAGGTGCTGATGGTTGCATCGCGCTGTCGTTTGAACATATTGATTTCAGGTGGTACCGGTTCTGGTAAGACCACTTTGTTAAATGCTTTATCACAACATATCAGTGAAAATGAACGTATTGTGACGATAGAGGATGCGGCCGAGCTGCGCTTATTACAGCCACACGTGGTGCGTTTGGAAACGCGTATGGCCGGTATTGAAAATACTGGGGCCGTTACCCAACGTGACTTAGTCATCAACTCTTTGCGTATGCGTCCGGATCGAATTATCGTCGGGGAGTGTCGTGGTCCTGAGGCGTTTGAGATGTTACAGGCCATGAACACAGGCCATGATGGATCCATGTCAACTTTGCACGCCAACACGCCTCGTGATGCCTTATCCCGTGTCGAATCCATGGTGATGATGGCGACCAGCAACCTACCTTTAGAAGCTATTCGTAGAACCGTGGTTAGCGCCATTGATTTGATTGTACAAATAAGCCGCTTACACGACGGGTCACGTAAAATTATGAGCATTACTGAAATTGTCGGCATGGAAGGCAGTAGTGTTATCTTGGAGGAGATTTTCCGTTTTCAGCCTTCCTATCATCAAAGTGCTGAAGGAAAGTTACAAGGTGATTACGTGACAACAGGCCTTATGAAGCGCTCCATTCTATTTGAGAAAGCACGCTTTTTTGGTCTAGAGGATCGCTTAAACGAAGCCTTTAAGGGTATCGAGAAAGGTACTAACTTATGATCTTGTTTTTCGTGTTTCAGGTGATATTCGGGGCAGCCTTACTCTTCTACGTATTACGTAAGCGTCGCCGCATTGACTTGAATGAATACTTGCATGAGTACGCTCGAATTAACCGACCTAAAGCCACGCGCCCCATGCAACAGGTTATTGATGTGCGCTCTTTGATTGGCTTAACCCTATCCGGCCGCATTTATTATGCTTGGCTCAATTTATTAGATCAGCTTGGACGCTTTGCCAGACTGAAGCTCATTGCCTTTGTTTTGCTGTTGATCTTTTTATCCCATTTCATTAACCAAAACTTTCTCCTTGCTAATAGTTATATTGTGGCGGCGATTTTCGTACTGGGTGGTTTAATTTTTGGTTTGAAATACCTCGAAATACGCCGTGAAAAGGAATTTGATGAAACCTTTCCGGTGGCACTAAATATGCTTACCAGTGCCGTTTCTTCTGGTGAGAGTATTACCCAGGCGATCTCCTATGTGGGAACCACCTTGGATGGTCGAGTGGCTCACGAATTTCGCAATATGGCGAAGCGTTTGCAGTTAGGGGAGCCGCCAGAGGAGGTATTTCGCAAGGCCTGTGCTCGTATGCCTTACCATATGTTTTTCTTCTTTATCATTACGCTACGGGCCAATATGGAGCGTGGTGGTCAGTTGCGAGATATTATTCAGCGCCTAAACAAACTGATGTTTAGTATTCGGTCGGTCGACAAAAAGAAAAATGCCTTGACCGCCGAGGCTCGCATGTCAGTCAAAATTGTTGCGGCGATCCCTTTTATATTTCTTTTTGCGACACGCTTTGTAAGCCCAGAGAACTATGAATTCGTCATGAACGATCCCGAAGGTCGATTACTGCTTTACTATATGTTAGCCAGTGAAGCCATTGGGATTGGGATAGTATGGAGGTTAATGCGCAATGCTAGATAAATTGATATCGCAACCTTTGTTTCTATTATTGCTGGCAGCCTTTTTTATGCAGCTGCTGATTATTATCATAACCTCTCGAAAAGGGGTAAAACGAGGGCTGGAATGGCTTTATGTTAAAGAAAAGGACGAGAAGAAAGAACGTCGCGAATGGCTCAAGCCGATTCTAACAACCTTTCGCTCTGCATTTTCAGCCGGCGAATCGGAAATGAAGCGTAAGTTTATAGCTTCGGGTTTCTACAACACCCGCTTTGCTATCTACTATATGCCAATGAAATACTTGCTGCTCTTGGTGGGGGTGTCCGTGCTGGTTTGGCTATCAAGAGTGCATAACTGGCAGTTACCTGACACTGTATTGTTTTGTACCTTGTGGGTGGCAGCAGCGTTGATTCTTCCTGACCTATATTTGAAATCGCGAAGCCGAAGTTTGGTGATTCGAGTGTCCAATAAACTGCCTTATATGATTGATTTGCTTGCCGTCTGTGTACAGACTGGCATGACCATTGAAGCTTCGATGGAATATCTGAGTCAAGAAATGAGGGACTTTGATCCAGATTTAGGCTACCAGCTTAATAAAACAAAAGATCGCACCAAGGTAATTGGTTTGGATGCGGCTCTAGATGAAATGTTTGAACGTGTACCGAGCAGCGAGATGCGAAGTTTTGTGATTACTTTGAAACAAAGCATTCAATATGGCTCCTCGATTTATGATGTTTTAACGAACTTATCATCTGAGATACGTGAAGTTCAAATGCTAACCATCGAAGAAAAGATTGGTAAGTTAGCCGCGAAAATGTCGGTACCTTTGATTCTGTTTATCATGTTTCCGATCGTTATTTTAGTGGCTGCGCCAGGTATTATGAGGGTGATGAACTGATGAAAAAATTACTGACGATATTTATTGCAACAACGCTCCTCGCAGGCTGTGCTTCGTCAGGAGGTCAGCATTCGATGGCATCGAATAATAATGAGCGATTTTTAGAGTTGTCGGAGAACAGTGCCCGCTTGATTGAGCTTTATAAAGATCGCCTGCGTAATGCAGAAGACGTGGCGACGCGTTTGAAGCTTGCAAACGCCTATCTTGAGGTGGGGGACAATGAGTCGAGTTTGTTTACCTTGGCCCCCTTGGTGAGAGAGGGCAAGGGGGGCAGTGAAGCCTTTTATTTGCAGGGGCTCGCGCAATATAACGTGGGAAGCTTGCGTCAAGCCGAAACCTCTTTGCAAATCGCCATCAATCAAGACCCCAAGAGTGCTAAAGCCATCAATATGTTGGGAGTGGTGTATGCTGAACTTGGCAATTTAGCTGGCGCCAGACAGCAATTTAACCAAGCGCGTGAAATGATGTACGACGACTTGGTGATCAAAAATAATTTGGCGCTAGTGGAGATGCTAGAAGGTAAGTATCAAGACGCGGTAGTACTTTTGATGCCGATTTATCTTAACAACCCTGATCAAGCTGATCCGCAACTTAAAGCTAATTTGGCCATTCTGTTGTCAAAACTGGGTAGCTTTGAGACCTTACGACAGGTTTATGGTGAGCGCTACAGCGATGCTCAACTGTTTGATATTTTTAATGACTTAAAAGGCAGTGTACCGGTTTCTCGTGATTATCAGCCCATTGCGATCAAGCCACAACAGCCAAAATTAGAGGTTTTACCAATCACCGAAACTAGCCGATTATCCATCTAAAGTGTCGTGTTAGATGAGATCTTGTCATGCTAAAAGGTGTCTGAAAACGTAGCACTTCCATCATCTTTTGCTAAAGTTAAATGAGTAACCACTGGCACACTTAACGTGTGCTGATGCGGCCAAGCGAGGAAGCGAGGGTGGTTCTAGTTGGTTTTACTCTGCCAAGGAAGAAAAAGAGAGCAGCTTATTCCCCCCTAGTTCATATGCCTATGAACAAAAATTCTATCTGCCAAATGACATTAGAGCAGCGTTTTCTCGATAAAGTGCCAGATTAGCAGTGGTCTAGTTTGGTTTGTACAGCTATCAGAGAGCCTCATATGAAAACAAAGCGTTTAGCGAATTCATCAAAAAAGCAAGGCGGTCTTGTATCCATAGAGCTTGCTCTGGGTTTTGTTAGTTTCTGGTTTATTTGTATGCTCTGGATAGAAATGAGCTACGTGTCTTATGTTTCTGCCATGGGCGACATGATGATCAGCCATGCAAGTAGTCAGGCAAAGCGCGGTGAAGACGTTGATTTTCAAGTGGCTTTTAACGATTCATTGAATCAATCGGACAGCTTGTGGGAAAGCTTCATTGGAGATGGTAGTGGCTTTGAATCCTGTGTTTACTATGTGACGTCCTATTCAGCCTTGAAAGCATTAGATAAGGACACGGACATTTGTGACCAAGGCGACGGGGCGGATGATACCGCTCCAATCGCTATCTACCAAGTGCACTATGGCTATAAGCCAATGTTTACCGCATTTTCTGACAGTGCACCGGATATATTTTCTCGTGAAATGATTGTCATACAAGAATCTCAACTAGAGTGATCAGAACATGAAGAATTCGTTTATAAGAGGTCGTAAGCAGTCTGGAACGTTTGCCGTAGAATTCGCGGTTTTGGCCTTTGGCTTGGTATTTCTGATCGCATTTTGTGGTGATGTCGTCATGCGTTTAGCCACTCATGGCAAGTTGGATCGGATCGCATATTCGAGTGTGTCGATGATACGAGAAAGAACGGCGCTGTTTTCAGGTGTTGATATGAAAGCTTCTGATACAACGCAGTTCAATGATTTGTGGAGCATTGCTCAAAGCTCTTTGCAGCGTGTCATGGGAGGATACGAGGCTGAAAAATTTGGCATGGTGTTAGAGGTCCTGACGTTTAATGATGCCGGCGTGGCGCAGCCATTGATTACCTTTACAGATTCAGACGACAGTAATTGTCAGGTGAGTAGCGCTTTAGGGTCAATCATATCGGGGTCAGCGACGTCCTTGTATCGTGTGACACTCTGTTATCAAACCGATGACTGGTTTGGCAGCCTAATTGGGAAGGATTATGGATTAGTAAGAAGCAACGCTTTATCAGTGGGGCGATAGTTATGAAATTTAACACATCAAAAAATCAGTCAGGTGTCGCAGCCATCATGTTTTTGCTGATGTTCCCAGCCTTATTTGCTGTATTTGTATGGGGAATTGAGGGGGCTCGTGTCGTGCAGGACAGTGCACGATTAGTGGATGCAGTTGAAGTGGCCGCTTTGACGGTAGCAGCGCAGGACGTTGATGACGAGGCAGATTGTCGAGCCATTGCCAAGACAGTGGTGCAGGCCTACTTTCCTGATTCAATCGAAGTTAGTGTGCCAGCAAAAACAGTGACGACACCTTGTATCAGTAGCATAGCCAATAGGTTTGATATCACAGCTTCTGTGGAAGAGGCGACCTGGTTCCCTAAAGCTCTGGTCAACTTTGGTGACTCCTATACTGTGAGCAATAGTATGTCCGTTGAACGTGACCGTTTAGGGGCGATGGATGTGGTGGTTGCTATCGATTATTCATATTCCATGGCCACCTATTATGGAAACGATGTTGCTGCTTATGAAGCCGATGTCGTAGCGACCGTGACGCAAATTGCTAACTATATCGATAATTTGAATGACAATAAGCTTCCCGGTATGCCAGACAGCCGTTTAGCGATTGTTGGCTTTGACCAGTTTGTGAAATATACGGATAGTGAGGGTGAAACCTACTACACTCCGCACCTTGTCTGTACCAGCGTGGTGGGTAACTCCAGTAACGAATACACCTGTAACAAAGAGAATAACTCCCTTCTTGAAAATAATGCCAAAGATGGGGTCTACGACCACTGGAACATTGGTACCTATAATGCGGATGTCAAAGGTAAAATCTCTGTCGAATATACCCTCGACCATATCTTTGATCCATTGGATTATAAAGATGACAACAGTGGTGACAAGGAAACACCGGGGCAAGGTAATGGGGGGGATACTGGTAACACGGTTAACTTTTATAGTGAGGCCGTTTATGACACGCTTGGCTTTGATGACCCTAGCAATATCAGCTTAGATGGCTTTAGTATGCCACCAGGTGAGAACCCTGACTTTGGGCCAGATTCTGCTAGCTATACAGGGTTAATTCAAGCCGCGCTGTTAATGAACGATTTTGGTGAAAACCGAGTACGTAAAATCATCATTTTAACCAATGGTGATAAAGTGAATCCGTTTGCAGAAGTTGCGGCTCAGCTTATTAACGCTGGTGGTACGCCAGGGCTTTGTGAGACTGTTGTCGACAGTATCTCGGCTTTAAAAGGGCCTAACAATCTCGATGTGAAATTTGAGCTATTTGTCGTTAATTATGATGGCACTGCGACCGATGACACACAAATTGAGTTGTGTGCTGAAGAGTCATTGCAGCCGAACATCGCAGACAACCTATATGAAAATGTGCCACCAGCGGTTGTGGACTACACCGCCGCTGGAGCAACGGATGACATTAACGACATTATGAAAAGCATGAAAAAGTATATGGGACGCCTGCTTGAGCAGTAGTTCCTAAAGCCTGACGCTTAAAATCGATATGTAAAACCAAGATCGAGACTCTCGGTCTTGGTTTCAAATAGCTCAATGTTGCTCTGCTGATCTCGGTAATAGTAGCTAGCGTGCAAAATCCAATCGTTATTCACAGGGTAGAAGTATTGAACTGAGGTGGTTAACGATTTCGTGTCACGCTCGTTTTCACCAAACAGTGGACTGTATTCTTCCTGATCGTTAGTGCGTAAGTAACTAACGCGTGATGTGAGTCGGCCACGTAAGAGTGCAACATCATAATAAACAGAAGCCTCTTGTTGGTTTCTGTCGCCGCCAGGGCGTTCATAAATTTGCTTGTTTAAGCCAAATCCTATTTCGACACCAAAGCGCATATTGTCGTAGTTAAACATAATGCCAGGGCGGACCATAAATGACGTTTCGTCCAATACGCTTTGACCTGTGAAATCAACGTAACGTCCCTCGAACTCAACATAGGAGCTTGGTTCTGATCTCGGGTAGATGGTGAACTTACCATCTAATGCTGAATATAAGGCGCTATCGCCTAATCGAAGATGTTCAATGCCAACCGCCCAGTGGTTTCTTTGATGCAGATATTCGGCTTCTTCTTCGTATGTCAGCTTAAATTCATCTGTGTCCGCATGGTCTAAATGGCTATCTCGAGAGTTAAACGCAAAGCTTAATCGCTCAGTGCCTTCTTCGGTCAAGCTGTAGTAGCGGGACAACACGCTTGCGTAATGAAAAGCACCAGACTGAGCTCGATAATCCGGCGCAATAGTCGCTGGAATAAGCTGATCGGCACTGATTAGATTCAATTGTTCGATATGGGTAGCGTTGTTGAGGTTGCTACTGTGGCCATAAAGATAAGTGAATTGGTTGTCCCAATGGTGAAGCTCTTGGTTCCAAGAATCTTTGCGTTCTTGTAGAAAGTGTTTTAAATGCTCAGGTAGATTGGGCTCGTCTAGCAGTGCCTGATTTACCTGCAGGGCGGCGATCAGTTGGTTACTCTGGAACAGGGCTTGCGCATAATCTAAACGGGCAGAGCCATTATTTGGATCAATGAGCAGTGATCGTTCGAGCATTTCGATTGCGCGCGCTACATCACCGGTATAAAGCAGAGATGCGCCATACAGCGCAAAATACTCACTGCTGTGAAGGCATTGCTCAAGCTGGTTTGCAAGGATGGGGCGAAGTGCTTGCCAAGTCTCAAAGGATGGCTGAGCGGCAATACCCGCTGGAATAACACAAGCTAACTTTGCGTCTTCAGCAAAGCTAACTTGAGAAATGGTTAAACTGGCAAAAACGGCCATTATCGAGCTGTAACGAGTTATCATTAAAAGCCGTTCCTAATCCTTGGCTATCTACACATATCTAAGTCAAGCGCGAATCTTTAACGACTATGTATTAACCTAACTACGCGAGTTAGATCTTGCTCAGCTAGAGGGTCTATGCGATGTGATTTAGGAGCGAATAATACATGAGGAGTTGTTAACCCATCAAGCAAGAAAGAGCCTTGAGATTCAAGCTGTTCCACATGTAACGCTCGTGCAGCACTCTCACCCACGAGAATCGGCTGAGCCAAGTCTTGCGTCATTTCTTGGATACGCAGCACGATTGTTACGGTATCCCCAAGCAGTGTGTGGTGACGACGGTGATGTGGGCCGATCGAGCCAACCAAGGTCGAGCCTCTTTCAATACCAATACCTAAGGCCATAGGTTCTAGACCTTTTGGCGGTCTGTCTGGAAGTATTTCTGCAACCTTCTCTTGTAACGCATTGGCGGCTTTAATGGCTAGATCGCAGGCATCGCTATGCTGCTCAACATGCCAACTCGCCAGAATAGAGTCGCCTTTATATTCTTCTACCTGACCATTAAAAGATTCAATAATAGTAGAAGCTTCGGTAAAGAAATAATGCAATAAAGCAGCGGCTTCTTCTGGTGGGCGGCTTTCTTCGTAAGCGGAGAAGTTACGTAAGTCCGCGCACATTAATACAAGATCGTGTCGTTTCGCCTCAATCGCACTGCTTGGTTCACTATTAGCCAGACTTTGCGCAACCGACTTCGGTAAGTAGCTGCTCAAATGGCTGAAAACACGTAGATGCTGAGCTCTTAATAGTTGGTGGTCTGCAAGTACTAATAGCGCTCCAGCAATAAGGCTAAAGCACGCCACATTGAACCAGCCCAGCCAAATATTAAAACTCAATAAATAGCTGTGCAGTGCCCATGCACTGAAGGGGAGCGCCAATGCCGCGAATGGCAACAGATAAGAAGATGCGCGCGTTTGAGCTCGGCATAGCAGCAACAGCACTGACGCAAATAATAGCCCCTCTAACCAAAGCAATAAACTTGCATAAGCAGGCGTATAAGGCGTCTTGCCATCTAATAAATTACTTAATAGGCGTGCTTGAAGCTCTACACCTGGTGTCATACCACTGTGTGGCGTGGGGACCACATCGCCCAAACCAAACGCTGTCGCACCGATAAGAATCCAGCTGTTCTCAAGCAACGCTTTTGGTGCAGTGCCATTTAATATATTTGCCGCCGATACATATTGGAAGCTGTCAGGGCTTTGACGGTAAGACAAGCGCATATTGCCTTGGTCATTGACTGGGATGGTCAGGCCAAAGTAAGAGTCGATCGCTAATTGCCATTCAGAGCCGAAAAGACTTTCTGAGCGTTTAACCGACACGCTAGGATGTTTGCTAAGGCTGCTTAATAGTCCTTGCAGAGCAAGGGATGGGTAAACACGGCCATCAATGCAGACCAACGGCGGTTGTTGTCTAATCATGCCATCTTGATCGACAATCGGAGTAATGTGGCCCACCGCATTACGAGTAATTGAAGCGCTGTTTGCTAAAAAGTTACTAGCACTTGGAATAGGAAACTGACAGCGAGCCGACTCTAAACCACCACGTAACTCACCACTACGAAGCGCTGACTGCTTATCAAAGATAGGTACTTGAGCCAGAATGCCGTGATTATTTTCCAGTGCCATGGAAAACTCATGGTCACCCTCTTTGGCTTCTGGGAAAACGATATCAAATAGCTGCAGAGAACTACCGTACTCAGCCAATCGATTAGATAGCTCGGCCATCGTTGCTCTCGGCCAAGGCCATGGGCCTACCTCGGCAAGGCTTTGCTCATCAATGGCGACGATAGTGATACGTTCTTCCCGTTCTTGTTCAGGAAATAACGACCAAACCAAACTGCCCATTCTCTCTTCTGATTCATATTTGAAAGAGGAGAACAGTAGTCCAATTAACGCCATGATAGTGAATGCAATAGCGACCAATCCCAGCAGAAATGACCACTTAGTTTGGTTGGTTGCGTCAGATTTAAATGATTTAAACAGCAATCTCATTGCAGCCACTTATTTAGCAGACCAATGGGTGACACCTTCAACAGAAGTGCCTGCGCCAACATCCTTGTAAAACATAAAACTGCTCGCATCACCGTCCAATGTGGATGCGCCGACAATAGTATCGCCAGAGGTAGAATATAAGAAACCGCGATCTTTGATTACGCCAGAGCCACTTACTGTGATGGGCGATATTAGTGGCGAGCTGACCGATACTTTTGTGTCGAATCGACCATTTGTGAAATTAATATTTAAATGACTGTTTGTAGTGGACACCGAGGCTGCTGACAAGATACCCCCTGTATTCACCGTAGCTTGTGAGGCCAATAGATTAAAGGAAACACTGCCTAGACTCGTATCTATGCTTTGTCTGTCCTCAGAAGGAGAGCGAAACAGTACCAGGTCAGACTGAAATGGACTTGGTCTAACTTGATCTACACGGTTACTAGACGCTTCACTGTAAGTGAAAACAATGTTGTCTTTGTCCGTTGCCTTTGGTGGTCCGGAGTAACGTCCCCACATTAGGCGTTGAACGCGCTCTGTATTAGGCTGGCTTTTGATAAAGATATCAGCGCTATTTTCATTGACGAGGCGATTGTCTAAATCGGAGCGCTCCAACGAGCCTGAGCTTTGGTTTGCTTTACTGGTTGAGGTGTTACTTGCCCCTTCATCGGTCGTATTGGTTTCGTGCGGCTGTGATTGAATCTTTGTTTCATCAATCGATATCGTTGGAATACCTGCTGAAAGAGGTAGCAATCTAGGGGATTCGTACAAAGAGCTAAACTCTAACAATTGCTGAGCATCGCTTGCCAGTTCAACGGTATTGCTAGATTGACAAGGACCTACCGACGCCGCCTGACAATCCACTGAATAAGGGGCAACGATAATGGCGCCTTCATTGACCACTGCTTGCAGCAAGTCGTTTGAAGACTTCACCACAAAGTCTGTACCACGCACGCCAATGGCAGCGATTGGAGTATTCAAACGGAACTTATCACGGGCTGCCTTAGCACCTTGGCCTGAGATAGAACGCATCACACCCTGTTCCAAATTGAACTTAATCACCGACTCGCTCGGCTGACTTGCATTGTATTGGTATTGCTCGATAAGTAAGCGGCTTTCTGGACGAACACTTACCAACCCATTGTCAATAAAGCGCACATGAACATGACCATTGCCAAGGGTCTGAATCACATCACCAGTACCCACTTTGGTGCCAATTTTGACAGGGGTATCACCATTGATAAATGCTTTGCCTAGCAAGAATGTAACTTCACCCGCATCGTGCTCTGGTGCAGCTTGCGCGGCAGTGGCTAAACATAGTAGCCCTCCAATACAAGCATTGGCATAGAACTTGATAGATTGTCGTACATTTGGCAATTGCATCGTCAATATCCGCCTTGAGACACACAAGGTCAGCTGTTCGTCTCAGAATAAACAAAATTAAAGTTAGCCTAGATAATACGCGGCTTAGGTTAAATAGAAGTGATTACAATCACACAAAAAAAAGAAGTCATGTATGGCTAGGTAACTATCAAGTCTAGGTGTAAAGTTATCCCCATGTGGTAATAATTGTTATGCCTGTGGGCAAAAAGTTTCCGCACCTGTGGATTGTGGATAACGTTTCGGGTTAAATGATCGCCCATTTTAGAATTGTCATGTGAATACTGGCTTGCAGTATTGTCGAAGAAGAAATTTGTATTTGTGAAAAGCCTTTGTCTGAAAAGCATCGTTATGGAAAGTGAGCATGGCAGTTACCATTGAGCTGTTGAAGTGCTTTCCTATGCTGTCCTCATTGCCAGAGAGCACCCTAGAGCAACTAGCGACCCAATCAACGCTGAAAAATGTGAGTCGAAGAGCGGTCGTGGTGAATGGTGGCGTGGCATCAGAATACCTGTGCTTTTTATTTGAAGGGCGTCTGCAAGGCGTAGATTTCACTTTAGACGGGCGTGAGGTTGGGCTCTACTTTGTTGAACCTGGCGACTTCTGTGGCGAATTAGGTTTATTCGATCAACAGGGACAACCGGAAAGTGTGATCGCCTTATCCAAATCACAAATCATCTACATGCCTGCCAGTGCCGTTCGAGCAGCACTGCAGGGCAGTCACGAATTGGTCGAACGTCTGTTCACGCGCATGGCGACCCGTGTGCGAAAGCTTTCTGCGCAGCGCGCCTTACTTGGCTTATCCAGTACCGTTGCCCGTGTTTGTGGTCAGCTGTGGATGATGTTGGAAGAACAAGATGCCAATAACCGGAAAGAAGGCGTCATAGCCAACCCACCAACTCATCAAGAACTGGGCATCATGCTCAATCTGAGTCGTGAAACCGTGACTCGGGTGTTTCAAACGCTGCAGTCAGAAGAAATCGTCAAGCGGGACGGCACAACTCGTTTGTTGATTCTAAATGAGCAAGGCTTAAAAGGTTTGTTTGAAGCCGGAGATAGCTAGTCTCCTTTGTAGGAGCTCGGTTCCCGAGCGAAAACATCCCGCGCACGGCGCGGTCCTACATATATCCCCGATGGAATCGGGTCGTACGAGCTTAAATTAGCGCAATAACTTATCTCGAACTCGTCTTTGCAAAGACAATGGCACTCGCTTCGCCACAGATCTCAGCAACGGCGCTTGTCGCACTTTAAACAAACCATACAAAGCTTTACGGCGTAGCTTCTGCTTAAACGACAGATCAACCTTGGTTAATGGTTGTGTTAGCTCTAACCAACTCTCAAGATCCGCATCGTTTAAAGTCTGTATCTGTACTGTCGTAGGGTTCAACAACGATAAATAGCTATCACGGTAGTTGGTGTACTGTTTTGCGGGCAGTTGGTCATTGGCAAAAGCCGTTAACTCGCCACCTTGTTGTGCCAGTTTGTTGAACAACGCCGCCATCTCATCAGCGTTACTGTCCCAAGGCACAATCCAGCTATTCTCACGGCCATGCAAGCGCTCGGCAAACGCACCAATATTTGGAGCAACGACCGGTAAGCCTGCTTCGATAGCGGCGCTTAAAGTATAGCTGTAAGTCTCTGGCCAAAGGGCTGTAAACCAAACCAGATCCGCCTGACCTGAATCTCGACGTTGTTGCAGCATTTCTAGCAGCTCATGCTCTTTATAACGACCGCTGATGGTAAGCGCTGTTTTTGGTTTGCAGTGTAATTCACGGTAACTATAGCCAATCAGCTCAAACTCGACATTAAAGCCTTGTTTGGCACACAAGCGCGCCGTATTTTCGAGTAAATCCGCCCCTTTGATTTTACTCAGAGCGCCGATCACAACTACTTTTAAAGGTGTTTGCTGTTTTGGCATGAGTGTTCGTACCGTGAAAGCAGCATGATCTAAATGTCGTGCCTGCTCATGGTATTGAGTGACAATATTTGCTTCTGGGAAGGCTTCTAGATAAAGCGCTTGGCAAGCAAGACTTGGTGCCAAGCACGCCTTAGCATCATTTAATAAAGGTCTAAATGTATCGAGCCAAGTTTGACTAAGCTGGCTTATTGCCGGCGTAAAGAAATGACCTTGATCGTCCGTTAACGAAATACTTTCATGTAAGTAGTAGTAGTCATGCAGCGTCACAAGCCATGGCTTATCAAGTGTCCTAGGCAGTGACATAACCCATTCAGGTAGGCCAATCATATGATGGAAATGAAAGCCTGCTAACGGTAGCTGTGATAAAACTTCTGACAGTAACTCTTGTTGTGAATGGCTCTCGAAATACAGGGTGTATTCTGATTCCTCACACGCTAGACCATCGACACCGGATTTGACACGGGTCAGCGATAGATAGCCTGGCTTTTTCAAACTTGGCATCAGCATTAGCGAATAACATTGGTTACTTGTTTCGCGGCTTAATTCTTCAATAAAGCGAACCGTACCACCGCCACGGTTATGGCTCACATGAATGGTAATTGGCTGGGAGCCGAAACGCAGTGCTGCTAACCAAGTGCGAATACGTGCAGGCTTCGCTGGGTCTTCAGCGATATGGCGTTGCACGTCTACGTCGTAACGTGGGTGGCGTTTTAGCAACTTGCCAAGTGCCGTGTGTTTCAGCTCATTATGCTCATCACCAAAACTCACGTTACCGGTATGTTGCACAAAGGTGTCTAAGGCAAAGCGGTTTTTCCAACCGGCTTTAATAGCGCGCTGGCAAAAGTCGTTTTCTTCGCCATAGCCTTTGCCGAAGGTTTCCACATCAAAGTAGCCAAGATCGTCCAAGCAGGCGCGGCGGATATACATACAAAAACCTACGCCACTTGGCACATTCACTGCTTTGCCAAGATTGGCTTTGGCAAACAGAGTGTCTAGCAATTCAAGAGGTGTATTGCTTGCCAGCGCATTGTCTTGGCAAAAGTCAGGGTAACTACAAATCGTGGCATTGTTTGAAAATGGCGTCACGGTACCGATTTTGTCATCGGCGTAAGCGGCCTGGGTAATTTTGTCCAACCAATCATTGGCCACCAAGGTATCACTGTTAAGTAGCAATACATCACGCTCTGGGTGAAGCTGCATACCGCGGTTCACCGTTGCCACAAAGCCAAGGTTTTCTTCATTTACTAATAACGTGTACTCGCCTAAATCTGCGCGCTCACGCAGCAAGGCGCTGACTTCCGGCTCAGGAGAGCAATCATCAATTAAAATAAGCTCGTATGCTTGCTGATTGTATGATGCCTTAATGCTATCAAGGCAATCGATTACATCTTGTAGACCGCGGTAAACCGGTACAATCACGTCAATCGGGTGATTCATGTATTCCTCATTTTTTACGAGCAAATAATTTGCGACAGATATGGCCAATGCAGTGGCGGGCAAATGTTCAAGGTTTTGATCTTAATAGCTTATTAACCATAAAGATGAAAGCATTACGAATACGCTCTGCATATTTATAGCGACGCTGCAGGCGGCTAAGCAGTTGGCTTAAATGTTCAATGTCTTTATCTTTGGTTGCGATGGTTTGCAAAGCATGAGTATGTAGCGCCCCGATGCGATCTAACTCAACTTGATTCAATGCTTGCAATGAAGCGATAGAGGACTCACGCCATTGATGCGTATCGGCTAGCAAAGAGAGCTGTTCGGAGTTTGAGAGCTTCGGTAGCCATTTTTCGTAAACTTGCTTAAACGCTTGATGTTGGCGGTCATTATCTCGTACCCCAGAGCCCGCATCATGAATACGATAAGCACAGCTGGCCTGCTCAACAAAATGAAACTGACAATGCTCAGAAACCTGCAGCCAAAAATCCCAGTCTTCAAACAAATCAAATGCGCTATCAAAAGCGACACCGAATTCTCGCACAGCAGTGGGTAATAAAACCGTCAGGATCGGCAAGCTATTTTGATAAAATAGCTGGTTTTTTGCTAGGGTATGACCGGTAACGGACAGCAGATGTTCCTCACCGTTTTCATCCACATGCACAGCTCTAGCTTGGCAATGCAGCGCAATCAACTCACCTTTGTCTGCGACACGATTGTGAGCTGCGACCAGAGACGCAATATGCTCTGGATCGAAATAATCATCGTCATCCAGAAATACACAAAACGGACTGTTAGCGGCATTTAGCCCAACATTGGCGGCATTAGCTCTACCAACACTGTGCTCGTGTTGAATTAAATTGAGCGATACATCGATAGCATGCTGAAGCCAGCTTTGTAGTAGTGGCGCAATGTCCGCACCGCCATCGTTTACGATGACTAGCTCAAGAGGACGGTAAGACTGCGTGAGGACTGAAGCAACGGCCTGCTGTAACAGCTCAGGGCGATTTTTTGTTCTAACTACAACACTGACCGCAGTGTTCACATCACTCATATTTATTGATCCTGCCTAACAGCATTCCATGCTTCGATAAAATCCTAAAATCAAGCGCGAAATGGTAGCTTTTTCCAGCAAAACATACCAGACCAATAAACCATAATCAGAGTAGGGCCAAGATCTTTGTAGGCGCTCGGTTCCCGAGCGGAAAAATCCCACGCACAGCGCAGTCCTACAGATTGCGGCAATGGTCTTGATTTGAAGGAAGTTACCCCTCCTACAAAATAGCTGCTTATGCTATCTTACTCGCCATTTTCAGAGCTTTAGGAACGAGCTTAACCATGCTACCAGTCAAGTGGTTCTGGCAATATGCCCTGCCAATACAACATTTAAACCTGATCATTCAGTTAACCAAACGCTCCATCCAGCAACGGTTTAAAGGCTCTATCCTAGGCGTGGCTTGGGTATTTATCACGCCGATTCTGATGCTGAGTGTCTACACCTTTGTCTTTAAATCCGTGCTAAAAGCCAAATGGCCCGGCAACGAAGACGCCAACAACATTGAGTTTGCTCTGCAGATTTTCTCTGGTTTGCTGATCTTTAACCTGTTTGCCGAGGTATTAAGCCGAGCTGCCAGTCTGATTACAGAGCAACCCAATATGGTGAAAAAGGTGATATTCCCGCTGCCGATCTTTGCTTGGGTCAATGTGTTGTCGGCCTTGTTCTTTGCCCTTGTTAGCCTTGCGGTATTAGTAGTGGGCGCTTTCTTTATGCGCTCCGAGCTGACCGTGCATTTATTGGCTTTGCCTTTGCTGCTAGTGTTGGTAACACCACTGTTACTAGGTCTTAGCTGGGGGCTATCAGCACTGGGTGTGTACCTGCGTGATTTAACCCAAGTCGTGACGCTGGTGCTAACGCCATTGATGTTTCTATCGCCGATCTTTTACCCAACCAGCGCGTTACCAGAGTTAATTCAGCAACTGATCGTAGTGAATCCTCTGGTGCTGCCGATCGAACTATTGCGCGATCTAGTAATGACGGGGCAATGGCCAAACGGGTTGCCTTTGTTAGTCTATCTATTGGTGTCTGGCGTGGTGATGATTGTGGGCGCCGCAGGCTTTCACAAATTGAAAAAGGGGTTTGCCGATGTCCTCTGAGTTGGCGTTACACATCGACCATGTGTCCAAAATCTATAATCTGTATGACTCACCGAAAGACCGCCTAAAGCAAATGCTAATGCGCGGTAAGCGTCAATATTTCCGCGAATATCAGGCCTTGCGCCAAGTATCGTTTGAACTTCCCAAAGGCGAAGTGCTGGGCGTCGTCGGTCGCAATGGTGCGGGCAAATCGACCTTACTGCAGCTGATCTGCGGTACGCTAACGCCAAGCTCTGGCAAGGTGCAGGTCAATGGTCGCATTGCCGCCTTATTAGAATTGGGTGCAGGCTTTAACCCGCAGTTTACGGGGCGTGAGAATATCTTCTTATCCGCCTCCATAATGGGCATTAGCAAACAGGAAGTCGAAGCCAAAATCGAAGACATCATCGACTTTGCTGGGGTGCGCAACTTTATCGATCAGCCGGTCTCGACCTATTCCAGCGGCATGTATGTGCGCCTAGCGTTTTCCGTAGCCACCAGTGTCGAGCCAGATATTTTGATTATCGACGAAGCGCTTTCAGTAGGTGATGGTGATTTTGCTCGCCGCTCTTTTGAACGCATTATGGCTATGAAAGAGCGTGGTGCGACCATCCTGTTCTGTTCTCATTCCCTGTATCAGATTGAAGTGCTGTGCTCCAAAGCCATCTGGTTGGAAAAAGGTCAACTGATCAAAACCGGTGAGCCGGGCAAAATTGTCTCAGAGTACCAAGCGTTTCTTGACTACCTAAGCCAACATCCTGAAGCCACTCCTGCAGATATGATGGCGCGTCAAAATACCACCGCCAAGCAAACGGCGTTGCCAATTGGCGAATACGCTCGCATTCAACAGGTGACTGCTTCGACGGCGACCGAGAAAGGCGACCGTCTCACCCTAATCAGCGGTGAAACCGACTTAACCCTGGATATTCGCTTTGTCTCCACCTTAAAAGAGCAAACGCCACAGGTGGCCATTGCCATTCATAATGCCGCAGGTCAACTGATCAGTAGCTGTGCTGCTTGGACCGCGGGCATTAAACCAACTGTGAATAGTGAAGGGCAGGGGCAAATGACGTTGACCCTGCCTAAGTTGCCGCTATTAAAGGGCACCTACTATGTTGGTGTGCTCCTATTTGATGAGCGTGGCATCTTTTTGCATGACGAAGCCGACCCGGTGGTGACCCTCGATATCGAACAGCCCAACCAAGAGCGGGGCATTGTTTTACTGCCGCACTCTTGGCAAGTCACCACTCAAGAACCACGTTTAAAAGCCGACGCCAGCGTCACCTCCCGACAGCCGAGCGATCGTTGGTTTGTGCGTCCTGCCGAGGACAAAGACCTAGAGCAAATCAAAGCCCTGTTCCAAGATGCCTTTGGTCAAACCTTGTACGAAGACATCTGGCACTGGAAATATCGCTACGCCAAATCCCCTGGCTACGTGGTGTTTGAAGGGGACGACATGGTCGCCTTCTGTGGCGGTGCTCCCCGTAAAGGTTTGGTGCAGGGCAACCCCACCACCTTCTGCCAGATCGGTGATGTGATGGTAGCCAGCAAGCAACGTGGCATCTTGACCAAAACAGGGCCATTCTACCGCTGCGTTTACCCCTTTATGGGTGAACAAATCGGCGAAGGCCGCGACGAAACCTTTGCCTTTGGCTTCCCTAATAAACGCCACCTGCGCGTCGGCGAGCGTCAAAAACTGTACGCCTCATTTGATAAGATTCTCGAAGCCACTTGGCCCGCCAACGCCAATCAGCTAACCCTGACTCGCTGGCAAGGTGAACCCGAGCTAGGCGATGCAATCGATCGACATTGGCAAGCGATGCAGCCACATTTAACCCACCATCTGGTGGGCTTGCACGACCAGGCGTGGCTACGCTTCCGCTACCTTGAAAAGCCCCATGACCACTACCAAATCTATCTAGTCGGGGATAACCGTCAGACATCGCTGGGCGTGATCGTGATCAAAGATCACCCAGAGAAAGATCATATAGAACTGCTCGACTTTATCGGCACCCCAGAGCACAGCGCACAACTGATCGCCGCCGCCCAGCAATGTGCCGCCAGCATCGGCCGCCATCAAGTGTACGCATGGCTGACACCGAACGTGTATAAATGGTTAGAGCAAACTGGTGGACACACGCAACTGACCGACATCGTTGTCCCCGGCAATGGCATGGACAACCCAGAGCACACCGCCATCGCCATCGACAACTGGTGGCTACTCGGCGGCGACAGCGACTTTAGGTAATGCCAAAGCTTTGTAGGAGCTTGGTTCCCGAGCGAAAATATCCGCGCAAGAGTAGAAAGGGGTCAGATCCCTTATATGTAAAACCTTTTTGATAAATACCAAAATATCGATGTAAAAGGGATCTGACCCCTTGGTAGAGGTCAGGGCTGTCCCAGCTCGATATAAAAGGATCTAAGTGTGTTTGAACAATTCTTTACCCCTTACAAAACTGCCTGCGCGGTAAAAGGCGAGCGCATTGCTATCCTTGCCCCGCACCCAGATGATGAGATCTTTGGCTGTGGCGGCAGTGCGATCAAGTGGCAGCAACAGGGGAGAACTGTCCAAGCTTTTATCCTGACCTCAGGTGTGGTAGCAGGGGAGTTCAACGACCAAGCCAATCCCGAGCAACTGCGCGCCGACAAAGCTAAGCTTCGCCAAGACGAATCCAAAGCCGCTGCTGATCTACTTGGTCTACCTGAGCCGATCTTTCTTAACCGCCAAGACGGGGCGTTACTAGCAGACACCAACATCGAAGCCTTGCTCTTCCAGCAATTAGAAACCTGGCAACCGACCACGCTGGTGATCCCTTCCTGCTGGGAAATGCACCGTGATCACCGTGCCACCGCAGAGCTAGGCTTAGCACTGGCACAAAAGCTACCCACGGTCGAACAAGTGGCTATGTATGAAATAGGCGTGCCCCTATCGCCCAATGTATTAGAAGACATCAGCGCTGAGCAGCCGCGAAAATGGCAAGCCATGCAGTGCTTCCCGTCGCAGCTCGCGCTACAGCGCTATGCCGAGCATATTAATGGCCTTAACCAATACCGCACCTACACCTTGGGCTTAGGTATTACCCATGCAGAAGCCTTTTGTTGTATTGCAAAAGACGAGCTACCAATCTTTATCGAACACTTCCAGCCAGTGACAACCACGCAAGCTTTACTGCGTTCTGAGCAATCCCGTCACCCAGATCAACAGCGTATCGTCCAGTTGGAGCAACAAATACAGCACCTAGAGAAGAGTTTATCTTGGCGTATCACACGTCCATTACGCTGGCTCCGCGCTCTTTTTTGATTACTTTATAAGCACCTAAACAGGTCTAATGCCTTGTTTCATCATAATAAAGGCCCAAATGCGTAAAAAAATATTGATCGCAACAAGGCTTTTATGACAACCTTTGCGACTGATTAAAATTGTTTGTTTTGGCAAAGGCTTCTGTGTCCCACAGAAGTATTTAGTCAAGACAAACGCTAGAGAAGTGAACAAATGTTAAATCGTGTGATGCCCATCACATCCTTTTGACCCAAGCTCCCTTACTCTGCACCCTATGCTAAGTGATAGTTGATGCTACAACTGAAAAGTGTCCTATTCACATAAGTGTCACAACCCTACGGCATGATATCAGTGAACACACTGGCCGAGGTTCGGCACAGGCGACCGAAACTCGCGCACCAGCGCAAGTTAAGCTAATACTGATTCAGGCAAGGCGGCCTAGGATTTTCGTCGCTAAGCTTGAAGATTAGTAAATAACCTTTGATCAAGGAGTTTTTAAATGGCTATTAGTCAACAACAACGTACGGACCTTCTTACTCTTCTAGTAGGTATGTTCGACGCAGCACCTGCTTCAGACATCCTAGATGATCTAGCAAACGGTATCGATAACGGCAACACTATCGCTCAATACGCAGCGAACCTAGTTGAGTCTTCTGAATTTACTGGCATCTACTCTCGCGCCCTAACGGCTGAAGAGTTCGCGACTTCTTTCATCGCTAACCTACTAGGTGGCACTGTTTCTGCAGAAACAACTACTGAAGCAGAAGCATTTGTTGCGGGTCGTCTAAACGCTGGCGCATCTCGTGACGTTGTAATCATCGAAGCTCTAACTGCACTATCTGCAGTATCTGAAGATGATGCAACTTGGGGTGCAGCAGTAGCTCAACTAAACAACAAAGTTGAAGTTGCTGAATACTTCGGTACTCAGGCGCAGTACACTGGTCTTTCTTTGTCTCAAATGCAAGCAGCACTTAACGGTGTAACTTCTGACGATGCAACTGTAACTGCTAAAAAAGAAGCTATCGACTCTGGTGATCTAGAAGGCGTTGGCGCTTCTGGTCAGACATTCACGTTGACTACTGGTACTGACGTGTTGACTGGTACTAACGGCAACGATACATTCGTTGGTGTATCTGATGGCGTAACATCTACGACTGTAGGTGCTGGTCAGCCAGTTACTGAAACTTTTGGCGGTCTGGATTCTCTTGACGGTGGTGCAGGTAAAGATACTCTAGTTCTTACTAACTCTACTGGCACGATGACTCTTGATACATCTGTAACAGTTAAGAATATTGAAACAGTTCAATTAACAAGTGCAACAGGTGCTGTTACTGCTGATGTTTCTAACTGGACTGGTCTAACGTCAGTTGATGTTGATAACCGTGCTGCTACTGCTAGTACAGTAACAACTAAAGCAAACGCAACAAGTGTTTCTGTGAAGGGCGGCAATGCAGCTACTATTACAGACAGTGCTACAGGTACAACTAAAGACACAGTAGCAACAGTTTCTATTGATAACGTTGCTGGTGCGACATCTATCGTATCTGATGCAGTAACTGCTCTTAACGTAAGCAACAATGCTAACAACGTTACTGTAACTGCTGCTGCAGGCACTCGTGAGCTTAATCTAGGTCTAGATAAAGTTACTGGTGGTACGATCTCTGATGCTACAGCAACAACGGTAAACGTTGCTGCGACTGGTGCAAACTCTACTGGTGTAGCACTTTCTGCTGCAGCTGCTAAAGCGATTAACTTCTCTGGTGATAAAACAGTAAGTGTTGATATCGGTGCTGCACAAGCTGCTGGCCTAGTAATCACTTCTACTAACTCTGCTGGCGTAACATTAGCAACTAACCCTCTAGATACTGACGTTACGTTTACTGGTGGTGCTGGTAAAGACACAGTAACTGTTGGTGCGACAACTAAGACTATCGACATGGGCGCTGGTGATGACACTGTAGTTGTTACTGCTGCTCTAGGTACTGGCGGTAAACTAGTAGGTGGTGAAGGCACTGATACATTGTCTATGACTGCTGCGGTTGCACAAACTCTTTCTGCTACAGCTACATTCGAAGGCGTTGTAGAAGGCTTTGAGAAAGTTGCTCTAGGCCAAGTTGCTGCTAACACATCCAATACTGTTAACCTAGCAAACCTAGATGATATTTCTTATGTTGCTTCTGCTGGTACGGAATCTGGTGGCACAAATGAAACTGCGACATTTACACTAGCTTCTCTTACTGCTGGAACTAGCGTCACAATTGCTGGTCGTACAGTAACAGCTACAGGTGGTGATGCGTCAGCTGCTGACGTGGCTGCGGCAATCTCTTCTGGCACAACAAGTGGTAATGCGGTTGTTTCAGGTGCTTTGAGTGGCTACACTGTAGCTGCAGGTACATCTCCAGCTGTAACATTTACTTCTACTGCAACTGGTGACCAAACAAATCTTACTGCTACAACAACAGGTGTAGTTGCCCCATCTGTTCCGTCTGTATCTACTACAAATGGTACTGGCTCTACTGATGAAACGGCAGCAGTAACTTTTGTTGCTCTTAATGCTGGCCAAAGTGTAACAGTAGCGGGTCTAACAATCACTGCGTCTACAACTGTAACTGCTGATCAAGTTGCTACTGTAGCAGCGGGTGGTACTGTAGCTGGTCTGTCTACTTCTGGTAGCTTAACTGGTTGGACTGCAGGTGCAGCAGCTGGTACTGATGTGACTTTCACTAGCGCAACAGCTAACACTGATGTTACTAACATCGTAGTTTCTGCGGCTGGTACAACTGCTCCAACTGCACCAACAACAACACCTGTTAACGGTACAGCTGGTGCTTCTCTAACTGTTACTAACATGGCTAACAACGGCACATTCGAATTGACGGATGTTGTTGGTGGTTCTGCAACAGTTCAAATGAAAGATGCGACTGGTACTGCTGACGTACTAAACGTTAAGTTGAACGGCACTGCGAACATCGTAAACACTGGTACTCTAACGGTTGCTGGCGTTGAAACAATCAACATCGAAGCAACAGATAGCTCTGCTGATACTGTAACATTGACTAACCCAGCTGCTGCTTCAACAGTTAACTTGAACGCTGCTGCTGCGACGACAATCAATGTTTCTGGTAACCACGGTGTTGACTTCTCAGGCTCTACACTGACTAACGTTACTACTCTAGATGCTTCTGGTGTAGTTGCGACTGGTGCAACTTCTTCAGCGACTGCTGCTCAAATCGGCACGGCTGGTGCAGTAACTTTCACTTCTGCAGTGACTAACAAAGCTGTAACAGTGACTACTGGTAACGGTAACGATGTAATCAACGTTGGATCTGTAAACGATGCGACATTCCTTGCAACTAAAGTGACTGCTGCGACTGTAACAACAGGCGAAGGTAACGACACTGTTACTGGTTCTGCTGGTATGGACATTATCAACACTGGTGCTGGTAATGACACAGTTAACTCTTCTGCAGGCACAGATACAATCACGTTCGGTGCAGGTAACGATGAGTACAACCTTACAGCTGCATCTCACTCTGTTCTAGCTGCTTACGATACTATCACTGATTTCTCTGCTAACACTTACGGTGCTGGTGCGAACGGTGCGGTAACGACTGCTGGTGCGAACGGCGTTGTGTCAGCTTCACTAACAGGTGATGTGATTGACTTGACTGCTGTAATGGCTAACACAGTTGCTACGATCAACGTATACGTTGCATCAAACGCTGCGAACGCTCAAACGTTCATCCAGAACGTAGCTAGCGCATCTACAACTAACACTGATTCTGGTATTGCTTTGGATAGCTCTACTGGCTTGTTATACATTGACTTGGATAGTAACGGTGTAGTTGACTCTGTAATCGCATTGACTGGTGTAACAACTATCGATGCAGCAGCATTCACTTTCTAATATCTCTTTAAGAGATAAACCAATAGTTATCTTTGGGTAGCACTTGGTGAAAGTTTCAAAACCCTCATCACTTCAGTGGTGGGGGTTTTTATTTTTAAAGAACCATCTTACACTAACAACCATCTTAGACATCCACACTTATGTGATCCCCGTCATTCTTGTGCTGTTCAATATTTAATCAATCTGTTTGGTGTTCTATATTGAAAGCTCAACTTCCAAGGAGGGAATGATGTGCCTAAACACAACCATCTTAGACACCCACACTTATTTGACCCTCGTCATTCTTCTGTTGTTCAATATTTAATCAATTTA
>NZ_JBMMKT010000017.1:0-62744 GCF_057626615.1 Marinomonas sp. HM11-D
ATTTAAGACTTCAAAGTTTTTGAGAAGTCTCCAGCAAGCGCCCACACAAATTATCTGATTATCTATTTTAAAGAGCGTTGACACATTCTCTTAACCTTTAGGGTTAATCGCTTACCGTTTCCAGTTCGCTGTGCAGTCCGTGGTGGTCTGCCGTGTCAGTGGAGGCGTATAATACGCATCAGAATTTTCAGCGCAAGCACTTTTTGAAATAATTTTAAAAAAACGTCATTTAATGCGTCAAAACCACCAAATCGTTCATTTATTGATCACAAACAAGCATTTAGTGATCAATAAATAGCCAGAGCAGTTTTTAATGGTCTTCCGTGGAGGTTGCACGACCTCCAACCCCACCCTAACCCTCCCCTTACTAAGGGGAGGGAACACGAAACATCGCAACACAACAAGACTAAGCTCCTCCCCCTTGCCAAGGGGGAGGCTGGGAGGGGGTTAAAAAATTAGCCGTGCCCCTTAAAAAACAAAAAGCCCGATACTGATTTCAGTAGCGGGCTTTTAAGTGAATGAATGCTTCTATTACATATTCGGGTAGTTTGGACCGCCAGTCCCTTCCGGCGTTACCCAGGTAATGTTTTGCGCAGGGTCTTTAATATCACAGGTTTTACAATGCAGACAGTTCTGCGCATTGATCTGTAGTTTAGGGCCCGCTTCTTGTTCCACGATTTCATAAACGCCCGCTGGGCAGTAACGCTGGGCAGGTTCTGCGAACTGCGACAAGTTACTGCCTGTCGGAATACTGTCATCCGCTAGCGTCAAATGGCATGGCTGATCTTCTTCATGGTTAGTATTCGATAAGAACACTGATGAAAGACGATCGAAGCTTAATTTGCCATCCGGTTTTGGATAGTCAATTTTCTTGGCTTCGTTGATTGTTTGCAGCTGCGCGTAATCCAACGAAGTATCGTGCAGAGTAATCGGCATTTTACCGCCAAGGATATTCTGGTCGATGTAGTTGAAAGCACCACCTAAGAAAGTACCGAACTTATGCATCGCTGGTGCAAAATTACGGGTACTGTACAGCTCTTGCTTCAACCAAGAGGCCTCAAACAGCTCACTGTAAGTATCGGCGATAGATAGCGCATCATCCGCCAACACTTTATTAATGGCCTCTGCTGCTAACATCCCTGACTTCATCGCCGTGTGTGTGCCTTTGATTTTGGCAACGTTCAAAGTCCCCGCATCACAGCCTACTAATAACGCGCCTGGCATAGTCATGGTTGGCAATGCATTCCAACCACCTTTAGTGATGGCACGGGCACCGTAAGAAACCCGCTCACCGCCTTCTAGGTATTGTTTAAAGACTGGGTGATGTTTCAAACGTTGGAATTCTTCGTATGGACTCATCCAAGGATTTTTGTAGTTCAGATCAACAATCAGACCCACCACTACCTGGTTGTTATCCGTGTGATATAAGAAGAAACCACCACTCGCCTCTTCTAACGGCCAACCGGCACCGTGTACTACTAAGCCTGGCTGATGTTTACTTGGATCGATTTGCCAAAGCTCTTTGATACCTAGGGCGTAGTGTTGTGGATCAGCATCCTTGTCCAATGAGAATTTTTGGATCAGTTGCTTACCAAGGTGACCACGACAACCTTCAGAGAACACCGTGTATTTCGCATGCAACTCCATGCCTTCCATATAGGTTGGCAGTTTTTCACCGGAGGCGGACACACCCATATCACCGGTCGCGACGCCTTTTACACGGCCATCTTCATGGTACAGAATTTCTGCTGCAGCAAAGCCTGGAAAGATCTCAACGCCAAGACCTTCCGCTTGCTCTGCTAACCAACGACATAAGTTACCGACACTCACAATGTAGTTACCATCATTCTTCATCGAGTTGGGTACTAAAGAATGTGGAATTTCTTTACTCAGCTCACCGTCTTTTAACAGGTAAACTTCGTCTTTCGTAACGGGCGTATTCAAAGGAGCGCCCAGTTCCTGCCAGTTATCAAACAGCTCGTTGAGCGATCTAGGTTCCAGCACGGCACCAGAAAGAATATGCGCACCGACCTCTGACCCTTTCTCCAATACACAAACGTTCAATTCAGCATTTAGCTGTTTCAAGCGAATGGCAGTAGATAGGCCAGAAGGACCAGCTCCTACGATGACTACATCAAATTCCATCGATTCACGCATAACTGCACTCCTCTTATTACTTTATCGTTATAGTTTTTCAGTCAGTTCTGGGAGAACATCAAACAAATCACCTACCAAGCCGTAATCCGCTACTTGGAAAATCGGTGCTTCTTCGTCTTTGTTTACAGCAACAATGACTTTCGAGTCTTTCATACCCGCCAAGTGCTGAATCGCACCTGAGATACCAAATGCCATGTATAGACTTGGCGCGACGATTTTACCCGTTTGACCTACCTGTAGATCGTTTGCCACAAAGCCTGAGTCAACCGCGGCACGAGACGCACCAACCGCCGCACCAAGTTTGTCAGCTAATGCTTCCACAAGTGCGAAGTTCTCGGCACTGCCAACACCACGACCACCAGAGACAATACGTTCCGCCGCTGTAAGCTCTGGACGCTCAGATTTAGACAATTCATCGCCCACCCAAGTTGCTGCAGCGTTTGCCGCTGGCGCTGCAACCGACTCCACTGGCGCTGATCCACCTGTTGCCGCCGCTTTATCAAACGCCGCTGCACGTACAGTGATCACTTTCTTCGCGTCTTTAGAAGTCACGGTAGCAATCGCGTTACCGGCATAAATTGGACGCTGGAACTGAGCATCACTTAGTACCGCGGTAATATCAGACAGCTGGCCCACATCAAGTAGTGCAGCCACGCGTGGCATGGCATCTTTGCTCACTGAGTTAGAAGGCGCCATGATGTGAGAGTAATCACCCGCTAGAGAAAGAACTAGCTCACTTAGGTTTTCCGCCAAGTCATGAGCCAAGCTATCGCCTTCTGCCAGCAATACTTTGCTGACACCAGCGCATTGTGCTGCGGCATCGGCTGCGGCTTTTGCGTTCGCACCGGCCACCAAAACTGTAATATCCGAACCGATCTGCTGCGCAGCCGTCAAAGCACTTAGCGTTGCAGGAGCCAATTCTGTTCCGTTGTGTTCTGCAATAAGTAAAGTAGCCATTAGATCACCTTCGCTTCGTCTTTCAGTTTCTGGATAAGCTCATCAACCGAGCCAACTTTCACACCACCTTGGCGTGCAGCAGGTGCTTCCACCTTATCTAGTTGAATGTGTTGTTTCACTTCCACACCCAAGTCAGCAAATGTTTTCGTGTCCAGCGGCTTACGCTTCGCTTTCATAATGTCAGGAAGTTTCGCGAAACGCGGCTCGTTCAAACGAAGATCCGTAGTGACAATCGCAGGAAGCTCAAGCTTCACAGTGCGCAAACCACCATCGATTTCACGGGTAACAGAAACCGAGTTGCCATCCACTGCAACGTTAGACGCAAAGGTACCTTGTGGACGCTTAGTTAGCGCTGCCAGCATCTGACCCACTTGGTTGTTATCCGAGTCAATCGACTGCTTACCAAGGATGACTAGGCTCGCTTGTTCTTGTTCCATGATTTTGGCAAACGCTTTGGCCACGTTTAAAGGCTCAGCGCCGTCTTCTGATTCCACCAAAATCGCACGATCAGCACCCAGCGCCATCGCCGTACGCAGTTGCTCTTGGCTTGCACTTGTACCCACGCTCACTGCAATGACTTCGCTTGCAACGCCCGCTTCTTTCAAACGAATCGCTTCTTCGACTGCGATTTCACAAAATGGGTTGATCGCCATTTTCGTGTTGCTTAGATCTACATCTGTGTTATCTGACTTAACGCGTACTTTAACGTTGTAATCTATTACGCGTTTGACACCGACTAATACTTTCATAATCGTCACCTAAAGATACTTATTCTTATAACAATAAACGCCAGCTAGGCTTAAAGAGTCGCTGCTATACTGGCGTTCTTCAATAACATTAAACGCTAATTACGCTAACAGATTGAGGCTCTTGGTATAATTCCTCGACCTGATCTGCACGATGCGCTTGTACATTTCGCTGGTTTAGAGAGCCTTTATCGGTTACTTCATGAGCATTTAGACTAGGCGCTTCATGTTGCAACAAGATACGTTGTACCACAGTTGATGAACCCGTTCCTTGCGCTGCGAAGGCTTTTAGCTTTTCTGCAAACGCTGCTTTCACTTCAGGATGCTCAACCAACTGCTGCTCTGTCAACACATCACCGCCTTCAATCAATTTGCGGCAATGGACTAAATCAGGAAACACTAAACCAGTAATGTACGCACGGTTCGTGCCACAAAGCACCACGTCTTGAACCAAAGGCGCGCAGGCACTGATAAATTTCGCACGTAGTGTGCCGGCACTGACCCAAGTACCACTGTCTAGTTTGAAGTCTTCAGACACACGGCCATCAAAACGGAAACCTCGATCAGGGTTGTTTTCATCCAGGTAAGCAAAGGCATCCCCTAAACAGTAGAAACCTTCTTCATCGAATGCTTTCGCAGTTAGCTCTGGTTGACGCCAGTAGCCCGGCATCACGGTGACGGCTTTAACACGTGCTTCCAACTTACCTTCGTTTGGCACAAGCTTAAGCGTCACGCCTGGCGCAGGCTTACCAATCACTCCTGAAGCACTTTCTTCAATGGAAGCAAAGGTCACTGAAGGCGCCGTTTCTGTCGCACCAAGGCCAGTCAACATTGGAATTTTCTTGCCCGTGTACTTGATCGCTAGGGCATCAATATCGTCCCAAATATGCTGTGCCATACCCGCTGCAGCAAAGAACATAAACTGCAAACGTGAGAAGAATTTCTTCGCTAGTTCATCATCTTGCTGAAGCTTTTTCACCAGTAGTTCAAAGCCTTTCGGTACGTTGAAGTAAACTGTTGGCGCAATTTCAGCAAGGTTGTTAAGTGTTTTATGGAAATGGTTTTCGGTAGGTTTACCATCATCAAGGTAGAAAGCACCACCGTTGTACAAGGCAATACTCACGTTATGGTTACCACCGAAGGTATGGTTCCAAGGCAACCAGTCAACCATCACTGGCGGCTCTTCAGCTAAGAAAGCCATGGTGTCACGAATCATCACCGCGTTGGCACATAGCATACGATGTGTATTCATCACGCCTTTAGGCATACCTGTAGTACCGGAAGTGAAGAGAATCTTAGCCACGCTGTCGCCAGTGACTTCGGCATTGCGCTCTTCGATCGCTGGATCTTCTGCATGGTCCCAGAAATCAGCAAAGGACACCGTTGGGTTCTTAATCAATTCTGCTTTGGTATCGCCGTACATGACCGCTACTGGAACATCCGCGTCCGCTACCGCATTGATGGCTTTTTCGTATGGACCAAGCTTATCCACTACGATTAGACCAGGCGTCAGCAATTCAACGACATGCTTGAGCTTAGAGTAATCGGTCGCAATCAATGAGTAAGCCGGTGATACCGGTGCGTGGGGCACACCAATATAGTAGCCCGCCATTGCCAGCATCAAATGCTCTAGGCTATTACCAGATAGGAAAGCAATGGGGCGCTCTGGTGAAACCGGTTGTTCTAGCAACCAAGACGCCAATTGACGTACTTTCACCAAGGCCTCAGCGTAGGTGTAACGATCCCATTCATCGTTATCATCGCGCTGTGCGACAAACACTGCATCCGGTGTTTTTTCCGCCCAGTATTCAAGACGATCGGTTAGACAACGAGCGTATTCAGCAAGCGGCGTTGCGCAGCTGACGATTTGCTCACCATTATCGCGTTTCTCGATCGCAACAGAGTGACTCACCACCTTAATTGGATGGAATTCGCTGGTCATTTTATACTCCTGAGACTTGTTATTTTTATTCGTTCAAAGAAGGCTATGCACCTTGTGTTAGACGCTAAAACAGATAAGCATCGACCCCATTTTGTTCCTGTGTGACGGTTGTTAGAGCAGCTTGAGCAAGCGGTAGTTTGTAGGCACTGTAAAATTCCGCTAGTGCTTCTACGTTGCCAAAGAACTCTTCGTCTTGTGCTTTGCTTTCTTGCGCTTTAAGCGCTAAACGAGCCAATTGCCATGCGCAACAGATGCCTCCCATTGCGTTTAAGAAGGGTACTGCTACCGCATCCAATTGACCGATATCGGCATTAGGACTTAATACCGTGGTATCCAATACTTGCGCTAGTTGATCGACTGCAGCCGATAAACGCTGATTCACTACGTACTCTGGCGCTTGAGCGATATCGCCACGCATTTCCGCTAGCAATTCGCTGATCGCTTGACCTTGGTCCATACGAATCTTACGGTGAACTAAGTCTTTTGATTGCACACCCGTGGTGCCTTCATAAATCGTTGTGATACGCGCATCACGCATCACTTGCGCAATACCGGTTTCTTCAACGAAACCCATACCGCCATAAACTTGAATTGCATCACCCGCCAATTCGTTCGCTTGTTCAGTAGCAAAACCTTTAAAAATAGGCGTCAGCAAGGCAATACGTTTTTCCGCCGCTTTTACTGATTCTTCATCGTCTGATTGCTCAGTCACATCGATCAAGGCTGCAATTTGGTAGCCTAAAGAACGTAGCGCAAAGCTTTCTGAGCGAAGGTTCAGCAACATGCGTTTCACATCAGGGTGTTCAATGATGGCAACACGTTGACCATCAGCACCGGCGCCCTGCACACGCTCTTTTGAGTATTGCAGTGCTTTTTGGAACGCTAATTCACTTAAACCTACACCTTGCATACCACAGCTTAAGCGAGCTTCGTTCATCAATACGAACATCGCCATCAGACCTTGGTTTAAGTTGCCAATTAATTCACCAACACAGGCATCGTTATCGCCGTAGCTAATCGAGCAGGTTGGACTACCGTGTAGACCTGTTTTGTGCTCAATACCGGTACAACGGATATCGTTAAATTCGCCACAAGAGCCGTCTTCATTGACTCGATACTTAGGTACGGCAAACAAAGAAATACCGCGACTACCTGCTGGGGCATCTGGCGTACGTGCTAATACCAAATGCACGATGTTGTCGGCCATGTCGTGCTCACCGTAAGTGATGTAGATCTTTTGGCCTTTGATTTGGTAAGTACCATCCGCTTGTGGAATCGCTTTTGTCGTCAATGCACCTAGATCAGAACCCGCGTTCGGCTCAGTCAACGCCATAGCCACGGTCCATTCACCGCTGACAATTTGAGTCAGGTAACGGGCTTTTAGTTCATCAGAACCAAACTTCAATAGGATTTCAGAGCCACCTTGCGCCAATGCCGCGAACATGACGAATGCTAGGTTGCTAGACAACCACATCTCGTTCACAGGCTGAGCAATGTACTTTGGCAAACCTTGACCACCAAACTCTTCCGGTAGTGCTAGACCGATCCAACCTGAGTCACGGAATTGCGCGTACGCATCTTTCCAACCCGTTGGCGTGGTCACTTGACCATCAGAGAATTTACAACCTTCTTCGTCACCCACCATATTAAGAGGGGCAAGTACGCCACTGGCGAATTTATTCGCTTCATCAATAATGGCGTTAGCAAGATCTAGATCGAAATCTTGTAGCGATTCAAGGTTGCCAAGTTGTTGCGTTTGGTATGCTTGCTCAACCAACCATTGCATGTCTTTGTATGGGGCTTGGTAGCTCATCATCGATCTCCTATTTCGCCGCCATACGGATCGCGCCATCTAGACGAATGACTTCACCGTTCAGCATGCAGTTCTCAATGATTTGTTGTGCCAACATGGCAAATTCATCTGGATCGCCCAAACGTGGTGGGAATGGCACCGCAGCACCTAGGGATTGTTGCACTTCTTCTGGTAGCACATCCATCATAGGTGTTTTGAAGATACCAGGAGCGATGGTCATCACACGAATACCAAAACGCGCTAGCTCACGCGCAATCGGTAGTGTCATCGCCGTCACACCACCCTTAGAGGCAGAGTAAGCTGCTTGACCGATCTGACCGTCAAAGGCTGCGACCGATGCGGTATTAATGATCACACCGCGCTCTTGAGTAGACTGAGGTTCGTTGTGCTGCATCTTATCTGCTGCCAAACGAATCATATTAAAGGTACCTAGAAGGTTGATACGTAGTGCACGCTCAAAACCTGCCAGTGAATGCGGACCTTCACGACCTACGACACGCTCAGCACCAGGAATACCAGCACAGTTCACCACACCGTTGATTTCACCAAAGGCAGCAACCGCTTGATCTAAAGAGGCTTTAACAGAGGCCTCATCAGAGATATCCGTAACCGCGTACTGTACGCGCTCGCCTAGACTCTCAGCAACGCGCTTTAGGCCTTGCTCATTAATATCCGCTAGAGAAACGCTAGCACCTAAGCCATGTAGACGACGAGCAACCGCTTCACCAATACCGGAAGCCGAACCTGTAACTACGAAATGACGACCTTGAACTTGCATGACTTGACTCCTGAAATGACTTATTTTTTCTTACGATTTAGGAAGGACTCGATACGTGCTTTCACTTCATCACTGGTTTGCGTAATACCGCAAATGAGTGACTCTGTGTACAAACCATCATCAGCGGCCATGTTGCTGATGTGCGCTAGACCTGTGGTCATCGCCCAGTTTGAGTACTTCGAGTTTTTCGCGATGCTTGAAGCAAGTTCCATTGCTTTATCCAAAGATGCACCGTTTTCCACAACGTAATGTCCTAAGCCAATGCGGTAGCCCTCTTCGGCATCCACATCACGGCCAGTCAACATCATCTCAGTCATACGGCTAGTGCCGATCACGCGAGCCACATTTACTGAAGCGCCACCACCGACGAAGATACCGTGACGGCCTTCTGGCAAACGGTAGAAGGTGCCCTTTTCAGTGACACGGATGTGTGCACAGATCGCCAGTTCCAAACCGCCGCCGATGACAGCGCCTTGCATGGCAGCAATCACTGGGATACCCGAGTTTTGGATATGACCAAATACGCGGTGCCACATGTTGGAGTGTTTCACCACTTCAAATGGCTCACGAGCTTTGTGTTCCGCAAGATCTAGACCGGCACAGAATTCAGGGCCCGCGCCAGAGAAGACGATAACGTTGACGTCATCAGGAAGGTTGATGAACGCATGTTCGATCTCTAGACATAGAGAATCGTTGATCGCGTTCTTTTTTTCAGGTCGGTTCAGTCGAAGATGACCAATGCCATTATCTACTGAAAATTCGATGAATTGATAAGTTGTCATTCGCTTACCTCTTTTTTTTATGTTTATGGCTGAGGCGCCTTAATATAGGTTGAACCACTAATTGAAAACATAATAGTTGTATTGCTAAACAAATGTCAAACACAACTATTTAACTTTTTCTCAAAAAAAAGCCACACTCAGGTGTGGCTTAAAATGGAGACGTCTAACACTTAACGATCAGAAACTCGGATCACAGTGGCCATGCCGGTATCACCCGCCGCACAGCCAGTAAACAAGCCATAACCACCACCGCGCAGCGCCAATTCTTCAATCATTTCGATCATGGCACGCAGACCGGTTGGGCCTTGTGGGTGACCCCAAATCAATGAACAGCCGAAGTTGTTCATCTTCATTACATCAATATCCATGGCTTTCGCGAACGCCACATCATTTACCGCAAATGGGTTATGGGTCTTGATCGCATCCACTTGATCAATACCAATGCCAGCCATATGCAAAGCGCGCTTCGCTGCTTCAATCGGAGCGGCTGGCATGTACGCCAAATCATCACGCGCCTGACCAAAACCTACCACTTCCACCTTAATCGAGCTGTTCGTAGAAAGCTCTTGGGCTTTATCACTGTGACAAACAATGATTGCCGCGTTACCGTCCGCTGGGTGCGTCTGGTTACCAAAGGTAATCACGCCCCCTTCCATTACTGGCTTCAGCTTCGCTAGGCCTTCCGCAGTCGTCGGGAATACCCCTTCATCACCAGTAATGACACAGGCTTCTTTCTTGAAGTTAGGCGTTGGCACAGACAAAGGCAGTGTCATGTAACGCTTCTGGAACGCTTGCTCATCTTTCAAAGCTTCTTGGTATTGCTCGTAACGACGCAGCGTTACCGCATCCAGCTCTTCACGAGTGATATCAAAACGCTTAGCTACGTTCTCACCGGTTTGCATCATGGAATGACCACCCATTGGGTCATTCATCATGTTGTAAAATACTTGATCTTCTGACTGACCAGCACCACCGATACCTTGTGGGTTCGGGTAGAAAATGTGCGGACCATTGGAACAACGGTCGGCCGCCATCAATAGTGACACACTGGCCATACCACACATAACTTCTGATGCCGCTGCAAACAGACCACGCGCACTGGTCGCACACACTTGGTTCACCGCATGACCTGGGGTATGCACTGCACCGATATCAAATAGTGGCCAAGGCGCGCCGTTAAACGATTGGTATTGGTTAATGGTCATACCCAATACACCCGAATCAAACACGGTTGGATCAATCGAGCGTTTAGCCAACTCTTGTTTAGCAACGTGGGCTGCAAACTTCATCGAGTGCAGGTACTGCAAGGAACCCTGCCATTTCGTAAACGGCGTACTCCAATAGGCACCGTATGGAATTTCTACATTTTGCATTGTCATTTAGGTCACCCTTATTGTTATTTTGCTGTACCAGCCATGTACTCACCTAGACCACCCCAAACATCTTGGAAGATCGCCGCAGGCATTGTTTTCAGATCGTCGGCAATGATTGGCTTGAAATCCATCATACTTAATACATCTTTTTCTAGGTCAAGACCTGGTGCGATCTCCGTCAACACCATGCCTTCTTTGCGCAGTTCCAACACGCAGCGTTCAGTAATAAAGAACACTGGCTTGTTATTCGCTTGAGCAAATTCACCACTAAAGGTCACATGATCGACTTGCTCAACAAACTTACGGGTACGGCCTTCTTCTAATACCGCCACCTTGCCACCTTCAAACGACATTTTCGCGCCGTTCACCAAGGTGCCACAGAACACCACTTTCTTAGCGGTTTGCGAAATATTGATAAAGCCGCCAGGCCCCACTACCTTAGGACCAAACTTACTAACGTTTAGGTTGCCGTGCTGATCCGCTTGCGCCAGACCAAGGAAAGCGATGTCCAAACCGCCGCCATCGTAAAAGTCGAATTGCGCCTCGTGCTCAATAATGGCTTCCGCGTTCCAAGCTGCACCAAAGTCACCACCTGACGCTGGAATACCACCGTAAGTACCCAATTCAGTGGTGAGCATAAAACGGTTCGCGACTTTTTCTTCTGCGGCCACCGATGCCACACCATCCGGCATACCGATACCCAAGTTCACAATGGCGTTATCGTATAGCTCCATCGCCGCACGACGAGCAATGATCTTACGCTCGCCAAATGGCACTGGCGGAATGGCGTTTAGCGGAATGCGAGCATTACCCGCAAGACTTGGGTTGTATTCTGTGGTGATGGTTTGCATATGCTGTTCGGCTGGCGCCACGGTTACGTAGTCCACTAGCACACCAGGTACTTTGACATCTTTTGGCTTGATGGTTTTCGCTTCGGCTAGGTACTTCACCTGAGCGATCACAATACCACCTTGGTTACGAGCCGCTTGCGCCATTGGTAGGATTTCTGCCAACTGAGCTTCTTCTTCAACCGAAAGGTTACCGTGCTCGTCCGCCGTGGTCGCACGAATTACGACAACGTTTAGCGGGAACTTTTTGTACAGCAACCATTCTTCGCCTTCGATATCGATGCGCTTAACCAGATCTTCAGTGGCTTTAGAGGTCACCTTACCACCACTGTTTAGTGGATCAACGTAAGTACCCATACCGACTTTGGTGATCACGCCTGGCTTATTACCGGCAATTTGACGCCACATGGTGGTTAGAACACCTTGTGGCAATAGGTAGGCTTCGATTTTATCCTCCACTACCATACCCGCCATTTTTGGCGCTTGACCGGTGTGACCAGAAATCAATCGTTTAACTAGACCATCATGAGCAAGATGGGACATACCACCATCTTTACCATCACCACAACCACAATCGTGGATCAGGGTTAGGTTCTTTGGTTGACCCGTTTCTAGGAAGCGCTTTTCAAGCTGGCTCGCTACCGCTTCTGCGAAATAGGACATACCAATTGTCGACCAAGCGACCGAATCGCCATCTTTGATCAGGCCAGCAGCCTGCTCTAGAGAAATCACCTTGCTCATGTTTCACCTTCTATTTTTAGCATTGTTCCGGTGTTTAAAAAAATCGCTACATGCTGTAGTCTTTGTTTGTTGTACTATACAACAATTATTTTTACAAATAGTTTTGCTTTCTATTGTTAATTATTCTAAAAAGAAAAAGGGAGTTATCTTTTTTTCCGATGGGCATAGGAAAAATTCTATGATCCAGATTGTTGAAATGCTCAACAGTTTGTGCAAAAAATGTATAAATCGTCGTCAGCTAATGTGACTGCGACGGACCAAAAGCCATAAAAACACGAATAAAAAAAACAATGTGAGGTGGATAAATGAAGTATCTAGGACGCAAAAGCCTAGCTTTAATTGCAGGCGCAGTACTATCGGTAAACGCAATGGCGGAAGCGGAATACACGCTGAAGCTACACCATATGCTGCCGCCAATGGCGATGGCTCATGCCAAGTTCTTAGAGCCTTGGGCGGAAAAAGTCGAAGCCGAATCTAACGGCCGTATTGATATTGAAATCTATCCAGCGATGCAGCTGGGCGGCAAGCCACCTCAATTGTTTGACCAAGTTCGTAAGGGTATCTCGGATATCACTTGGACTGTGGGCGGTTATACGCCTGGCCGTTTCCCGAAAGCAACGGTTTTTGAACTGCCGTTTATGCCTGGCACAGCCAGAGCCACTAGTATGGCGCTACAAGAATACGCCGAAACTGAAATGCAAGATGAAATGAAAGATGTTCATCTGCTTGCCATGCACACCCACGCTCCAGGCTCCTTCCACTCACGCGAAAAAGCCATTAAAACGGGCGCTGACCTTGACGGCCTAAAAGTGCGTGCACCGAACAAAATCATGTCTGAAGGCTTCAAAGAATTTGGCGCCAATACCATCTTTATGCCGGTAACAGAAATGGCCAGCGCTATATCTAAAGGCGTTTTGGACGTAGCTGTTCTGCCCTATGAAGTAGTGTTACCGACCAAGATCTATGAACTCGTGAAACATCACACCGAAATCAAGGCTGATCGTGGTCTCTACACACAGTTCTTTGTCTTCGCTATGAACAAAGATGTTTACGCCAACCTACCCGCAGACCTTCAAAAAGTCATCGACGACAACTCTGGCGTTGAACTAGCAGGCCACATTGGCGGCTTGTTTGACAGCTACGAACAGCACGCTCGTTCTTACGCAGTCAACCAAGGTAACAGCTTCGATTACATCGAAGGTGCCGAATACGAAGCTTGGAAAGAAAAGCTAGCACCAGTGCGTACTCAATGGATCAAAGAGATGAAAGGTGACGATTACGACGCCGAGCGTTTGATTGAGAAAGCAGAAGGCTTGATCAAGAAATACGAAGCGATGTAATGCGATTAGCGCTAGGCGGGCAGGGACTCCTTTCCCCTACCCGCCCAGCGAGTATCAAAGTTACCCATATTTTGCGACTCAAACCCAAATACACATATAAAAAAAACAATGTGAGGTGAACAATGAAATATCTAGGACGGAAAGGTCTAGCCTTAATAGCTGGTGCAGTACTTTCGGTGAACGCGATGGCTGAGGCGGAATACACACTGAAGCTTCACCACTTCCTTCCCCCAATGTCGATGGCACATTCTAAGTTCTTAGAGCCATGGGCGGAGAAGATCGAAGCGGAATCAAATGGACGTATCGACATTGAGCTTTACCCAGCCATGCAGTTGGGCGGCAAACCACCTCAATTGTTCGACCAAGTACGCAAGGGTATCTCGGATATCACTTGGACAGTAGGCGGCTACACGCCTGGTCGTTTCCCGAAAGCGACCGTTTTCGAGCTACCTTTCATGCCAAGTACTGCGCAAGCAACCTCTATGGCACTGCAAGAATACGCCGAAACTGAAATGCAAGAAGAGCTAAAAGATGTGCATCTGTTAGCCATGCATACACACGCTCCAGGCTCTCTTCACTCTCGTGAAAAAGCCATTAAAACCAGTGCTGACCTAGAAGGTCTGAAGCTTCGCGCACCGAACAAGGTAATGTCTGAAGCATTTAAAGAATTCGGCACTAACACTATTTTTATGCCAGTCACCGAAATGGCCAGCGCGATTTCTAAAGGTGTACTAGATGTTGCCGCTTTACCTTACGAAGTAGTGCTACCAACTAAAATCTACGAATTGGTTAAGCACCACACTGAGATCAAGGGCGATCGTGGTCTTTACACCCAGTTCTTTATCTTTGCTATGAACAAAGAAGTGTATGAAAGCCTACCAGCCGATCTACAAAAAGTGATCGACGATAACTCTGGCGTCGCGCTTGCGGGTCACATCGGTAACCTATTCGATAACTACGAGCAACACGCTCGCACCTATGCGGTAAACCAAGGCAACAGCTTCGATTACATCGAAGGTGCTGAATACGAGTCTTGGAAAGAGAAACTTGCTCCAGTGCGTACACAATGGATCAAGGAAATGAAAGACGATAACTATGATGCAGAACGTTTGCTTGATAAAGCGGAAAGCTTGATCAAGAAATACGAGTCTATGTAACAGCTGTTCGGTGATTAAGCATGAAGCTATCCGTTGTTGATGTTGTTGGAGTTGGGCTAAAGCGCGTTGCGCACAGCTTTGCTCTGTTAGGGGGTCTGATCATGCTGTCGCTGGCAATCATTACGGTTGCCAGCATCATCGGCAGGACATTTTTTGGCCAATCCGTAGAAGGCGACTATGAGCTGACAGAAGTCGGTCTTGCCATGTCTGTTTTCCTATTCTTACCTGAATGTTATTTACGTAATGGGCACATCATTGTTGACTTGTTTACAGCCAACTGCCAACCCAAAACGCTGTACCTTCTGGACCAGTTAGGAAACCTTATTTTCACGTTCGTATCGATAGCCTTTGCCTACCGCATGGTATTAAGCGGCATCGAGTCAAAAGATTACTACGAACAAACCATGATTCTCGAGCTGCCAATATGGTGGGTTTACGTTGTCGGTGTGATCTGTTTTAGCCTTTGTGCCCTATGTGGTATCAATCGCCTACTAACATGCCGTTCGGGAGAAGGTGATGAGTAACGTTGAATTAGCATTCTTGATGATGGGGATTCTATTGGTCCTCATGAGTATCCGTATTCCAATTGCACTGTCTATGATGGTCTGTGGCGCAGCGGGTTACGTGATGATCGGTGGCTTACCTGCCCTACTGGAATACTTGGGTACAGCACCTGTTGCTAAGTATTCCACTTACGACTTATCGGTGGTGCCATTATTCCTACTAATGGGGGAGCTCGCGACACGTTCGGGGATTACCACCGAGCTGTTTCGAACTTGTAATACCTGGGTAGGCCGCCAAAAAGGCGGTATCGCCATGGCCGCTGTTGCAGGCTGTGCAGCGTTCGGGGCTATCTGTGGTTCCTCACTAGCCACCGCTTCAACCATGGGTAAAGTAGCACTACCGGAAATGCGTCGCCTAAATTATGCCGGTAGTTTGGCTGCAGGCGCTCTAGCGGCTGGTGGTACCTTAGGTATTTTGATTCCACCATCTATGGTGTTGATCATTTTCGCAGTACTAACCGAGCAAAACATTTCTAAAATGTTTATCGCGGCTTTTATTCCAGGTTTCTTAGCGGCGGCTGGTTACATGCTAACCATTGCTATCTATGTACGCATGTACCCACATACAGGTCCACGTGGTGAGCAAACCACTTGGGCACAAAAATTTCGTTCAACCAAAGATGTGTGGCACATCACCACTATCTTCTTGATTGTACTGGGCGGTATTTACTTTGGTGTCTTTACACCAACAGAAGCTGCGTCCGTGGGTGTGGTACTCACATTAGTACTGGCAGTCACGCACGGCAAGATGCGTATGGAAGGCCTGCTTTCTAGCTTGATCCGTACTGCAGTGTCATCTGCGATGATCTTCTTTATCGTTCTTGGTGCAGACTTATTCAGTGTCTTTATTGCCCTGTCTAAATTACCTGAAATCGGTGTGGAAGTACTGACTAACTCCGGTATGTCGCCTTATACCATCCTTGTGGTGATGCTGATCACCTATCTGATCATGGGTTGTTTCTTGGACAGTCTGGCGATGATTTTGCTGACCATTCCAATCTACTTCCCAATCATTATGGCAATGGACTTCGGCATTCCTGCCGCTGACCTAGGTATTTGGTTCGGTATCATTGCCCTAGTGGTGGTAGAGGTCGGGTTAATCACACCACCGGTAGGGATGAACATCTTTATCATCAAATCATTTGATAGCACTCTACCACTGAAAGAGTGTTTCAAAGGGGTGGTACCCTTCTTGATATCTGACTTTGTCCGCGTGGCACTTTTGGTCATCTTCCCAGGCATTTCGCTCTGGTTAGTTCATGCCATCGGATAGTTAAACGAGTGAGTGACTGTAGTAGTCGAAATTTGAGGGCTCTTCTGAGCCCTTCTTTTTAACGATTTTATATGCATTTTCGCTTATAAGTCCGCTAACTTCGCCCACTTTTATAGCTTTTACCAAACTAACGCGTTGGTATACAATACAGCGCTTTATATTTGACCATGCTAGGAACTCTACACATGCAAGATCAACCAAAAAAGTCTGATCAAGAAATTGATTTTGGTGTTTTAGACGAATTTTTGGGTTATCGCTTGCGTCGCGCTCAGATGAACTTTTTTGCAAAGTTCGGTGAGGTTTGCGAAGACTTAGGCATTAGCCCTGGATTATTTGCAGTGCTAGCGATTGTCGAACGTAATCCTGGATTAACTCAAACGGCCGTCGCTCAAGCTTTGGGCAACGATCGTTCTGCCATGGTGGCAGCGGTCGATAAGCTAGAAAGTAAAAATTTGTTAGAACGCCGCCCTGCTGTCAATGATCGCCGTTCATACGCTTTGTTTTTGACCGCAGAAGGTGGTCGCTTTTTCGATAATGCAGTAAAACGCGTAAGCTGTTACGAAAATGAGATGGCAAAATGCTTGGATGGCGAAAACGAAAAGCAATGGCTACTCAATGCTCTAGAGCGTTTGGCAAATAAATCTTTATAAAAAATCTATTTGCCCAACACTTTGCACGTTATCAGCGTCGTAATTAAAAAAGCCCCTTGCGACACAATCGCAAGGGGCTTTTTAGTCAATTCTTAGAACATTCTATGATGACGAATTAACACTCAATGGCGTTAACCGCTAGACCACCACGAGAAGTTTCTTTGTACTTGTCTTGCATATCTTTACCGGTATCGCGCATGGTACGAATAACTTTATCCAATGAGATAAAGTGTTCGCCATCACCACGCAAGGCCATTTGCGTTGCGTTGATCGCTTTCATCGCCGCAATTGCGTTACGTTCAATACATGGCACCTGAACTAGACCACCTACTGGATCACAGGTCAGACCAAGGTTATGCTCAAGACCGATCTCAGCTGCGTTTTCTACTTGGGCTGGAGTACCACCCAAGACTTCACATAGACCCGCTGCCGCCATAGCACAAGCAGAACCCACTTCGCCCTGACAACCCACTTCGGCACCAGAGATCGAAGCATTCATCTTACACAATGAACCGATGGCCGCCGCCGCTAGGAAGAAGTCCACCACGTTTTCATCCGTTGGGTTTGGTACGAATTCCATGTAGTACATCAATACTGCAGGAATAATACCTGCCGCACCATTGGTAGGCGCAGTGACCATGCGACCACCGGCGGCGTTTTCTTCGTTTACCGCTAGCGCGTAAAGGTTCACCCAATCCATAGCACTCAGCGTAGAACTGATGATGTTTGGGCGAGTGGCACGAATCAAAGATTTATGCAGCGTCATAGCACGGCGACGAACATTCAGACCGCCAGGCAATTTGCCATCTTTGTGAAGACCGTTGGCGATACATTCTTTCATCGCGCCCCAGATCTCCATCAAGCCTTCACGTACTTCTTTTTCAGTACGCAAAACCTTTTCGTTTTCCATCATCAGCTGACTGATACTCAAATTATTTTCTTTACATAATTTAAGTAGTTCAACTGCGTTTTTGAAGCTGTAAGGCACATCCACTTGAGGTACCAAACGCGCATCCGCAGTCGCTTCAGATTCATCGATAACGAAACCGCCACCGATGGAATAATAAGTGTTTTGATACAACACATTTTCGGACGCATCGTACGCCGTCAAACGCATCGCATTTGGGTGATATGGCAGATCTTCGTTCAGAAGCAGCATATCGCGAGCCCAAATGAATTCAATTTCATGACCGCCTGCTAACAACAAGCGATTACTTTCTTTCAGTGCTTCGATACGACCTAATACACATTCAGGATCGATACGGCTTGGGCGTTCGCCCATTAAGCCCATAACAACAGCATTGTCGGTACCATGACCTACCCCTGTCGCACTCAATGAGCCATAAAGATCACAAACCACTCGTACAGTATTTTGTGTTGCTTCCTTCGCTGTCAAAGCGTCCACAAAATCTGCCGCGGCTGCCATAGGGCCAACAGTGTGGGAGCTTGAAGGACCAATGCCGATTTTAAAAAGGTCAAATACACTGATAGACATAAAGCCTCCAGAAGATTCCTATCTCGGAAATATATAGATGTATTATTATAAGAATATCCATATTAAGGCAAGGTCGAGATATTTCCTCGACCCAGCCTTAGCTATGTACGACATGGTTAAATGCAGATAATTAGAACAGCAAATTTTGGAAGGAATTAAGTCTTAGCGACCGAACACTACCGTACGCTTACCGTTTAAGAATACGCGTTTTTCAACATGACATTTGATCGCATTAAACAATGTAATACGTTCAATATCTTGCCCTTTTGCGACCAAATCCTCAGGATAATGCGCATGATCCACTGATTGGATACCTTGAGCGATGATTGGACCTTCATCAAGGTCGTCGTTTACGTAGTGCGCTGTCGCACCTACCATTTTCACACCTTTTTCCCATGCTTGGTGGTAAGGACGTGCGCCTTTGAAACCAGGTAGCAATGAGTGGTGGATATTGATCGCACGACCATCTAGGTACTGACACATTTCAGAAGACAGAACCTGCATGTAACGTGCTAACACAACTAGCTCAGCATCGTATTGTTCGATCAGTTCACGAACTTTTGCTTCTTGCTCATGTTTTGTGTCGGCAGTGATTGGCAAGTGGTAGTAAGGGATGTTGTGCCACTCGGCCAATGACTCTAAATCTGGGTGGTTAGAAATAATAACCGGTACTTCGATATTTAGCTGACCTGTACGGTAGCGGTAAAGTAGATCGTTCAAACAGTGATCGTACTTTGACACCATGATTGCAACACGAGGGCGATGATTTGGTGGAGTCAGTTCCCACTCCATCTCAAACTGCTTAGCACGTGGCATGAATTCAGCCGTGAATTCGTCTGCAGTGAAGTCTGCAGATTGTGGGTAAAACTCAACACGGATGAAAAAACGATTCGCTTCGCGGTCGTCAAAAGAATGAATTTCTTCAACATAGTTGCCTGCTTCTGCCATGTAACGTGTTACCACGTCTACAGTGCCGATAACACTTGGGCAGTTAGCGGTGAAAATCCATGGTTTTGTAGTTGCTTTCATAGGAAGTTCTCTCTGGAAAGAAAAGCCGACCTGCTTTCACAGGTCGGCTTATGGGAGGGGGATTTACTTAGGCTTCAACAACCAAGCCGTATTCGCGGCTCGCGTCTTGGAGCCACAGCCATAGGTAGTCTGAGAAACTACGGCGGATCACCAACTCGAATTCGTTTTCACCAGAGCGGCGGATGATCGCAGAGCTCTTAGCGAAAACAGAAGTAACAACTTTACCCACTGGGAAATCGCTTGGGTGAATATCAATCGGTGAAGATTTCTTAATCACGTACTTAGCGTCTTTGCCAGAAAGCTTAACGATTGTTTGACCGCCACTAACGTTAACCACTTGGAAATGACCTTTCATTTCTTTATGGAACGCAGCTTCAACTTCAAACGCTTTCAAGCCAGGAACTGTGATCAACCACTCGTCTGGAGAAATCCAACGAGCTACCACATCACCTTTGCTAGCAGAAGTCAGTGGCTGAGTTGGCAGAGCCACACCTAGTACTTTCTCTGCAGCTTTTAGCTGATCAGCATTTTCTGGGTTCATTCGAAGCGTTAGGTGACCCAACAACGCTTCTTCTTTGAATGTAACACCACCAGTTTTTGGGCCGCTCTTAGCAATCGTTGCTAGGTCAGCGTGAAACAGTGGAGACTGGCCTTTGATTGAAGCATCAGCCAACTGATTCATTACTGCAACAGTTACTGTTTCGTTTTTAACATCAGACATTTTGACGTTCCCCTTTTGGATCTAGGAAAATTGGGCTGCAGATTTCTGCTTCAACAATACGGCCATCTGCTAGTGGGTAGTAAACTTTTTCGCCCATCTTGTCTAGGCCGCCTTTAACGAAGCCCATTGCAATAGAACGACCCAAGTTTGCAGACCAGTAACTAGAAGTTACGTGACCAACCATTGGCATTGGGATTGGCGCAGTAGGATCGAATACACCTTGAGCACCTTCTGGCAATACAATGTTTGGATCAATAGTCTTCAGACCAACTAGTTGTTTACGATCTGCACGTACACAGTCTTCACGCTTCATACCACGTTTACCGATGAAGCTGAATGGCTTGTTCATAGATACTGCCCAACCCATACCTAGGTCGTAAGGGTGTACTGAACCGTCTGTGTCTTGACCAGCGATAATGAAACCTTTCTCTGCACGAAGGATGTGCATTGTTTCAGTACCGTATGGTGTTAGGTTGTACTTAGCACCTGCTTCGAACAGTTTTTCCCAAACATGTAGGCCGTAGTTCGCTTGTACGTTGATCTCGAAAGACAACTCACCAGTGAACGAGATACGGAATACACGAGCTGGAACGCCAGCAACTGACATTGGTTTCCAATCCATGTAAGGGAAAGCTTCTTTAGAAACATCCGCATCAGTAAGCTCTTCTAGAAGCTTACGGCTGTTTGGACCAGAGATAGTCATAGTCGCCCAGTGGTCAGTTACAGAAGTGAAGTACACTTCTAGTTCTGGCCATTCTGTTTGATGGTAAAGCTCCAACCAACCAAGAACTGTTGCAGCACCACCAGATGTTGTTGTCATCAAGAAGTGGTTTTCACCAAGACAAGATGTAACACCATCGTCAAATACCATGCCGTCTTCTTTCAGCATTAGGCCGTAACGACATTTACCAACAGGTAGTTTCGCCCAAGCGTTTGAGTACACACGACCCAAGAACTCACGCGCATCCTTACCTTGGATGTCGATCTTACCTAGTGTAGAAGCGTCTAGGATACCTACAGATTCACGAGTCGCTAGACACTCACGGTTCAATGCTTCTTGCATTGACTCGCCAGCTTTCGGGAAGTACCAAGGACGTTTCCATTGGCCTACATCCTCAAACTTAGCGCCGTGCTCTAGGTGCCACTTGTGCATCGCAGTGTAACGCTCTGGATCGAACAACTCTTTACAATCACGGCCAGCAATCGCACCGAAAGTGATTGGAGTGTAGTTCGGACGGAAGATCGTTGTACCAGTTTCTGGAATAGACTGGTTCAAGAACTTCGCAGCGATCGCCATACCGTTGATGTTACCCAATTTACCTTGGTCAGTACCAAAGCCCATTGCAGTGTAACGTTTAACGTGTTCGATCGACTCAAAACCTTCACGACAAGCAAGCTCGATACCAGAAGCGGTTACGTCGTTTTGGTAGTCAACGAACTGCTTAGGTGCTTGTGAAGTCGGTTTAGTGTGCGGAATGTGGAACAAAGCCATTGGCTTAGATTCTTTGATTTCCGCAGTTGCAGGTACTGCAACGTCAGCAACTTTAAGGCCAAGTTTCTCAAGTGCGTCAACACCTGCTTGTTTACCTTGCTCTAGAGCACCAGAAGTTGTGAAGTTACCGTTGATCGCACCAGCAGTAAGTTGTTTCTGTACTGTTGCACCTGGAACGAAACCGATGATTTCGTCGTTCCACTGAGGACGTGAACCAGTGTGACAAGATAGGTGAACAACTGGGCTCCAACCACCAGAAGAAGCAACAGTGTCAGCACTTAGTTTCTTAACAGAACCAGTTACTTTAGAACCGTCTTCACTGATAGAAGCAACAGATACGCCAGATACGCGTTTGCCACCTTGTACGTCGATTACTGCAGAACCAGCCATCACAGTGATGCCACGCTCGCGCGCTGCTTCAACTAGTGCACCTGTTGGGTTCTTACGAGTATCAACGATCGCTTGTACTTTACGACCCGCATCGTGCCAATCAATAGCTGTACGGTAAGCGTTGTCGTTAGTTGTCATAAGAACAAGTTCGTTGCCTGGTACAACACCGTAACGGTTGATGTAAGTAGACACCGCACCTGCAAGCATAACGCCTGGTACGTCGTTGTTAGCGAATACTAGTGGACGCTCGTGCGCACCAGTCGCTAGCACAACCCATTTCGCACGTACACGGTGGTAACGAGCGCGCACTTGACCATTTGGAGCACGGTCAGCTAGGTGCTCAGTCATACGCTGGTGGATTGTTAGGAAGTTGTGGTCGTGGTAACCGTTCACAGTAGAACGTGGTAGAACCAAAACGTTTTCGTTTGCTTCTAGCTCTTTCGTTACACTTGCAACCCATGCAGCAGCCGCTTTACCGTCAACAGTTTCTTTACTGCTTAGTAGGCTACCACCAAATTCGTTTTGTTCGTCAGCGATGATAACGCGAGCGCCGCCACGAGCAGCAGTCAACGCAGCCATCAAACCAGCAGGGCCTGCACCGACAACCATCACGTCACAGTGCTGGTTCATTTTGTCGTAGATATCTGGATCGTATTCTTTTGGAGAACGACCTAGACCCGCTGCTTGACGAATAACTTTCTCGTATGTTTCCCACATTGATTGTGGGTACATGAAGGTTTTGTAGTAGAAACCAGGAGGCATCATCTTGCCACCGATCTTACCAACAAGACCCATCAAGTCCATTTCAACGTTCGGCCAACCGTTAGTTGAACCAGCAACAAGACCAGAGAAAAGTTCTTGTTGAGTAGCACGTACGTTAGGTACTTGAGTTGCTTCAGTCGCACCAAGCTGCATGATTGCGTTTGGCTCTTCTGCGCCTGCTGCAACGATACCGCGTGGACGGCTGTATTTGAAACTACGACCAACAAGGTCAACACCGTTTGCTAGAAGTGCAGACGCTAGTGTATCACCAGCGAAACCTTCTAGTTGCTTACCATTGTAGGTAAAAGTAAGTGGCTTAGAACGGTCAATTCGGCCACCGCTTTGTAGACGATTTTTTTGAGACATGATCCGCTCCCTTTACGCAACCACTTTTGGCTGCTCGCCGATTTTGTAAACTTCTTTGATTTCATACGTTGCAGTGTTACGTGTAACGTTGAAGAACTTACGGCAGCCAGCCGCATGAACCCAAAGCTCATGATGAAGACCTTTAGGGTTCTTACGGAAGAACATGTAGGTACCCCATTCTTCGTCAGTGCAAGAATCAGGGTCTAGTGGACGCGCAATGTGCGCTTGACCGCGGTTTTGAAACTCTTCTTCTTCACGGTACTCACCACAGTGCGGGCAATAAATAAGAAACATGAAATAACTCCCCGTTAGTGTGCTACGCCAGCTGCGCCGTGCTCGTCGATTAGCGCGCCGTTGTGGAATCGGAACATAGAGAATGGCTTAGCCAACTCATGCATTTCGCCTTTCGCAAGAGATGCTGCGAATACGTTGCCAGAACCAGGTGTTGCTTTAAAGCCACCAGTACCCCAACCACAGTTGAAGAATAGGTTCTTAACAGGCGTTTCCGAAATGATCGGACATGCATCAGGACATGTATCTACGATACCACCCCATTGACGGTTCATACGTACGCGGCTGAAGATCGGGAACATTTCAACAATCGCTTGGATTGTGTGTTCGATCGTAGAGTAAGAACCACGCTGGCCGTAACCAAGGTAACTATCGATACCCGCACCGATTACCAAGTCACCTTTGTCAGACTGAGATGCGTAACCGTGTACGTGGTTAGACATTACAACTGTGTCTAGGATTGGTTTGATTGGCTCAGATACCAATGCTTGTAGTGGGTGAGACTCAAGTGGTAGTTCGAAACCAGCTTTCGCCGCCATCACACCAGAGTGACCAGCAACAACACAACCTACGCGGTCAGCTTTGATGTCACCGTAACGGTCAGTTTTAACACCAACAACAGTGCCGTCTTCAATGATGAAGTCAACTACTTCTGTTTGTTGAATTAGGTCAACACCGTGCATATCTGCACCACGCGCGAAGCCCCAAGCTACTGCGTCGTGACGTGCGATACCAGCACGTGGCTGCCAAGATGCACCCATTACTGGGTAACGAGCATTGTCAGAACAATCCAACGCAGGAACGATTTCTTGAACTTGCTTAGCATCTAGAACTTCACCATCGATACCGTTTAGACGGTTAGCGTTTACACGACGCTCGATGTCACGCATGTCTTGTAGCGTGTGGCCCAAGTTTAGACAGCCACGCTGAGAGAACATTACGTTGTAGTTAAGGTCTTGAGATAGGCCTTCCCACAATTTCATTGCGTGCTCGTATAGGTGAGCCGCTTCGTCCCATAGGTAGTTAGAACGAACGATAGTCGTGTTACGAGCTGTGTTACCACCACCTAGGTAGCCTTTTTCAATTACGGCAACGTTAGTCACGCCGAATTGCTTAGCTAGATAGTAGGCTGTGGCCAAACCGTGACCACCACCACCAACGATGATTACATCGTATTTTTTCTTCGGTGTCGGGTTGCGCCAAACCCGTTGCCAATTTTCATGATGGCTTAGACTGTGCTTTAACAAGCCAAATCCGGAATACTGCTGCATTGTGTCAGCTCCTTATCATGGCAGTCTGTTTTAAGACTGCATTACAAAGTGGTAATACTAGCGATAGACTGGGTAGTCGGCGCGAGAGGCGCTTTTACTTGCTCTTTCACTGCGTTGATTTTCTCTTCTGGTTATTTCAACAATTGAAATAACAGAGTTAGATCCGTCTGAAACCTGCTTTGTCTGGCGACCCAAATGCCGACAAAGAAGGCTCACGTCATTGCGACTGTCTCTCAATAACTGCTACTTTAACGAAGAAACAATTTACGAGAGAAATACTATGAAAACCACCCTTCTGTCACATTCTCGTATGCGTCATATAGATGGTTATTTACGACAGTAAAAATGCAACAATTCCAGCCACCCAAATGTGCTAAATTCCTACGTTGTAGCAACATTTTCACCTTTAATACGCACGAGAGCCTTACCTTGGATTCATGTTTATTTTAAACTTGCACAATTACTGACGAAATCCCCTTTCAGGAATCACAGTTACAAATGACCCAAACCTACCACAAAAAACACTTCAGCCCATCGAACGCAGATCATAATCACGCCCATGTCACCTCGCCTGAGCGTGAGAACAAGCCGATCATGATAGGCTTCGTGTTGCTCAACCATTTCTCCATGGTGGCCTTTACTGGGGCCGTCGATGCTCTCGTCACTGCAAACTTGGTACAAACAGAAAAGCTGTTTGATTATGCAACCCTCAGTCTCTCAGGGTCTTCCGTTGTCAGTGATTTAGGCATCGAAATCGCAACGGGCACAAGTATAGAAGAACAATTACAGGGCGCCAGTCATCCGTTCGATGTTTTGATAGTTTGTGGTGGTTATCGTTGCCAATTGTCCGAACAATGCAAGTTAACGGACTATTTGAAGACCTATCATAAGCAGAACGCCTACTTAGGCGGTTTGTGGAATGGCGCTATTTCTCTGGCCCATGCGGGACTAACCAACAAGACTCGTATTGCCGTTCACCCAGATAACCATCCCTATGTGCGCGAGCACTTTCAAGATACTGTGATCGCCAAAGAGACCTCGGTATTAGATGGCCACATTTTAAGTTGCTCCGGCCCTGTCAGCGCCTTGAGCATGATGTTAACGCTAGTGGAACACCTACAGGGCAATCGTATTGCTCGCGCCGTGAAAGAGATCCTAACCTGCGATCAACTGTCTGAAAGCACGGTCACACCGATCGCCCAACCTGCCGACGATGCTAAGTACCCAGAAGCCTTGAAAAAAGTGCTGGAGCTAATGCGCAGCAATATCGAAGAGCCATTAACGCTTGAAGAGTTATTGCATTACGCCAGTGTCTCGCGCCGTCAGCTTGAGCGCCTATTCCAAAACCATTTGGAAACCAGTCCTTCACGCTATTACCTAGAGCTAAGAATCACCTACGCACGTCGCTTGTTACAGCAAACTAACAAGCCAATTATCGAAGTGGCCATTGCCAGCGGTTTTGTTAGCTCAAGCCACTTTAGCAACTGCTTTAAAGACTACTTTGGCGTGGCACCGAGCAATTTCCGAAAGCGCTCTAACCAGCAATAAAAGCGATAAAAACAGCAAAAAGACACAAAAAAGGCCTCAAATTGAGGCCTTTTTAAGATCTTCACATCAGCTAAGTAACGCCTTACTCAACTTCAATGACTTCGTAGCTGTGTACGATGTTCACGCCGCCACGCTCCAGCATCAAGGATGCTGAGCAGTATTCTTCCGCCGACAACTTCACCGCACGCGCCACATGACTTTCTTTGATGTTGCGACCCGTTACCACGAAATGTACACGAATTTCGGTAAACACAGACGGTACCGAATCGGCACGGTCGGCATCGATATGCGCCACACAAGACACGATATCTTGGCGCGCTTTTTTCAGGATATTGACCACATCGTAAGAAGTACAACCACCTAGCCCTGCTAGGATCAACTCCATTGGGCGTGGACCTGCGGTTTGGTTGCCATCGATCTCAACTTTAAAACCGGTACCCGTTTCTGCCGTAAAATGAACGTCTTCTTGCCAAGCAACACTTGTTTTCATGCTGTTAATCTCTCAAATCTTATTTAAACAATTCCGCCAGCTTGTCGCCCGGATTGTCTGCTTTCATAAAGGCTTCGCCCACTAGGAAAGCATGAATATTGTTTTCGCGCATCGCCGCCACGTCATCACGGGTATGGATACCACTTTCCGTCACGATCAAACGATCTTTTGGCACATCGTTCATTAGCTCAAAAGTATGCTGTAAGCTTAATTCAAAGGTGTGCAGATCGCGATTATTGATGCCTAGAAGCTCAGTTTCAGTGTACTCCAGCGCCAACTCAAGCTCAGCACGGTTATGCACTTCTACCAATACATCCATCGACAGATCACGGGCCATTTGGTCTAGCTCACGTAAATCTTTGCCCGACAGACACGCCGCAATTAGTAGGATACAGTCCGCACCGATCGAACGCGCTTCCATTACCTGATAAGGATCGACAATAAAGTCCTTACGAATCACCGGCAATGAACAAGCCGCACGAGCTTCCACTAGATAGTCTTCGTGACCTTGGAAGAAATCTTGGTCGGTCAATACCGACAGGCACGCCGCACCACCCTTTTCATAAGAGATAGCAATGTCTTTTGGTGAAAATGGATCACGCAAGATACCTTTGCTTGGCGACGCCTTTTTCACTTCCGCAATAACACCTGCTTTGCCCTGACCGATCTTACGGCGCAGCGCCGCGGCAAAACCACGGGTAGGGTTATGAGCATTGGCTGCTGCCGCCGCAATTTCAAGGTTTGCGAATGGCGTACGCGCTTGGCGTTCAGCAATTTCTTCGTACTTACGCGCTACGATTTTCTTTAGAATCGTTGGAGTTTCGACTTGCATAATAACTCTCTGTCTTAATTCTCTGTTTCACTAGGATCAGGCATAAAGCAACGAGAGAAACTCGCCAACTCTTGCAACTTAATTTTAGCTAAGCCACCGCAAATCACATCTTCTGCAATCGCCACACCCTCTGCCAAGGAATCCGCTACACCAGACACATAAATCGCTGCACCCGCATTCAAGGACACAATATCACGTGGTGCGTTTTCTTTACCCTTGCCCTCTAGCGCATGCTTCAGCATTTCAAAGCTGGCGTCCGCATCGTCTGCTTGAACCAAAGACAACGGCTGGCGCTCCAGACCAAAGTCCTCTGGTGCGATCTCGTATTCAGTGATTTCGCCGTTCTTCAACTCAGCAACATAGGTCTTATCTGAAATACTGATCTCATCCAAACCATCGGCAGAATGCACCACTAGCACATGACTGCTACCTAACGCTTTTAGCGCCTCGGCAATAGGACGTACCCACTCTTTGGCAAACACCCCCATCACTTGACGTTTTGCGCCCGCAGGGTTGGTCAAAGGGCCTAATAGGTTAAAAATAGTACGCGTCGCCATTTCTTTACGTGGCGCGATCGCATACTGCATCGCTGAGTGGTAATTTGGCGCAAACATAAAGCCCAAACCTAACTCTTGTACGCTGCGTTTCACTTGCTCGCTGTTTAAGCCCAGGTAGACACCCGCTTTTTCCAGCACATCGGCACTGCCCGATTTAGAAGACACCGAACGACCGCCATGTTTCGCTACATGCGCGCCCGCACCTGCCGCAACAAAGGATGCCGCCGTGGAAACGTTAAACAAATTGCCGCCATCGCCACCAGTACCGCAAGTATCGACAATCTCATCACCGCCAAGATCAACTTTAGTGGACAGTTCACGCATGACTTGAGCGGCTGCAATAATTTCTTCGACGGTCTCGCCCTTCATGCGCAAGCCAATTAAAAATCCGCCAATCTGAGCATCGGTTGTTTGGCATGTCATGATACTCATCATCACATCACGCATTTCATCGCCAGTCAGGTTTTCTTTGTTCACAACCTTGGCAATCGCTTGTTTAATATCCACCAGCCAACTCCTAATGTTTGAAAAAGTTGTCTAACAGAGCGTGACCATGCTCTGTCAAAATCGACTCAGGGTGAAACTGCACCCCTTCAATGTTCATTGTTGTGTGTCGTAAGCCCATGATCTCATCCAGCTCACCTTGCTCGTTCTGTGTCCACGCCGTGACTTCTAAACAATCAGGCAAGGTGTCCTGCTTCACCACCAAAGAATGATAGCGAGTCGCGTTGTAGGGATTAGGTAAATCACGGAACACACCGATTCCCTTATGGTACACCTTAGAGGTTTTACCGTGCATGACTGTTTTCGCACGAATCACATCACCACCGAATACCTGAGCGATACTCTGATGACCAAGACAAATGCCCAACACAGGGATTTTGCCCGCAAAATATTGAATCGTTTCTAAGGACACGCCGGCTTCATTCGGCGTACAAGGCCCCGGAGAAATAACGATATGACTCGGCGCTAACGCCTCAATATCGGCAATCGTTAACGTGTCGTTACGACGCACATCGACTTCATAGCCCAACTCACGAATGTATTGCACCAAGTTATAGGTGAACGAATCGTAGTTGTCGATCATCAGAACCATAGAGTTTAAACCACTGATATGTAAAGCTTTTTAGACATTCAGCCCAATGGTATCCGCCATGCTTTTGGCAGCATATTAGAAGGAGGGAATTTGAGCTCGGTCAATACTACATGATTGTCAGAATGAGCGCCATTTCATGACACTTATCGTAACAAGCTGGATACTGTAGAAACAAAAAGCGCCAGACCTAGGTCTAGCGCTTTTCAACCACCCTAAAAAGCGTGCTTAGAGATCCAGTTCGATTAAGCCACCAGCTTCTTTAGCACGGGAGCAGCAAGTCAGCATTTGCGTACTAAGAAATAAATTACCGCGTTTCATTTTTCTGCTGATAACTCTTTCCGTAGTATGTATTTAAACCTGCATGTGTACCAGCTGCGCTGGCATCTATCATGCCAGTGAACGCCGCAGGCCATTGCAATCTGCAGAACGTCCGTGAGGTTTACTACGATTCCGAAGTTTTGCCGATGCAAGCGATCTGGGAAGAATTAAACGATGTGCTACCGCAGTGCGGACGCATTGAGTTTAAAGAGCCTCGTTTGTTGGTGGATTGTAAGCAGGCGTGATTTGTGTATAACCTATGATCAATACTCAGCATTAAACCCAGTTTGTAGTCATTTTGTTTACCTATTTCTAATGACTAGAGTCGAAGCTTAATATCTAATCATTGTTCTCTTTTTAACTTACTTAGGAGTGTTCAAATGGCTTACTCTGATGATGAAAGATGGATCTATGAATCCCAAGGACTTTGCGCTGACTGTGGTGGTGACGGCTGCAACGAATGTGAGGGAACAGGGAGTAACTCTGATTACGGCTATGACAATGAAGATGAAGATGAAGATGAAGATGAAGATGAAGACTAGTAAATATTGAAACTGGTATTCATAGCCATAAAGAAGCACCCACATCGGGCGCTTCAATACCATTTTCAGTATTAACCCTTGTTTTCCACTAAATCACTATGTAGCTCATAGCAGTCATAAATAGATTTTCTGCGTCATTAATATGCAAAATCTCAAGCCATTGATTAGCTAACGTAAATGGGTCAATAGAATGAGGGACTGAACCAGTCGCTTCTAAATACATCCACAAAAATACAGCCGCAGTTCCAACGAATATTTTCGCAACTGAAATACCTACAGCTGCAGGAAGTACCGTGCATAGAGCCGTGTACAGAACGCCTTCTACGACAACAAACGCTAAACAAAAAAGCATCGCCACAGCTAGTATCAAAGCCCTGCCCTTTACTTGTGGCATTTCATGAAATGTCTTCATCAGCTCCCTGAAAGTAATAAACATATAGATTCCCTTACCCATCTTCATAATTACACATTATTAAGGCGCTCTGATTGAGCAGAAAACGATCACCAAACTAATGAAATCTATATCTCGTGTCAATACCTTAGACATCCACTACATATAGTAGCAGTACACCTATATCCTCTCTGACATCTAATGTTTCAAACACTTTAAATTTTCTTTATTGTCCTCACTGCTTTGAGGCGAGGAGGATAAGGATATGTTCAAAAGCATTGTAACTAGGACACTTGCTCTACTGATACCACTAGCCCAATGATGACATTGAAGTCTTGTTGGTTGGAGACACAACCATTGAGGGATCACCAGCTATTGACGTGGCATTTGGTGATAACGACCAGTCATTCTGCTCAATTACCCTTAAAACGTCTAACATCAGGCGTGGGTTTGTATACTCATCAAACCATACTTTTGGTGGAGGTCTATCTGCTAGCTGTAACAGCGATTCGACTTACTTCACGACTTCTAGCAAACACCCAACCCAAGTCGACCTTGAAGTTCTGGATGTTCAACCCGAAAGCCAAACAATAACTTTCCAGGCACATATAAAAGCCGTAAATGTCAGCCAAAATAGTGAGACTTACTTCGAGCTTCCAAGTACAACCATTAGCGCCGAAAGTCCATTGTTTGCTGGTTTAGCAAATTAAGCCAAACAAAAAAGCGCCCGACTAGGGCGCTACTCTAAACTTCGATCTACTTTATCCTCAGGCGTTAGCTCTATATTCATACCTGAGATTTTTTGCATGCCCTGCAAAGCAATTTCTTTTTTATCTTCTTCCGACGACACCCATAGGAACATCAGTAGATAAAACAAAACTGTCACGATTAAAGCCGCAATAGCAGATGGCACGCCCGATAATAGCCAGAATCCCAATTTACTCAGCCAGCCACGCTTATCTGCTGTGTACCCCTGAACATTTTTCAATAAATCTTTTTCGGCTTTTTGAATATTCTTTTTATGCTGTTTATCTAACTCTTGAAGCTCAGAGGCGTGACGCCTCTTTAGCTGCTCTAGTTCAGCATAATGCTTTCTAGCAAGGTCATCAGCTACACTGCTTACCATATCATCTAAAAAGTTCATGGCACGTTCGTTATATGTCTTTAGCTGCGCGCTAGCGATTTGATCATCATGGTATATTTTCACCCTACGATCTATCTCCAGCTCACTTAGTCCGTCATTCCTTAAATTTACAGCTAAGTTATGCTTGCTGTACTTGTATAGTGCGTAAGCTAACAAACCTTGAGCATCTTTCTCACTTTTAACAAGCTGCTCAAATACCCAAACTTTTTCCTTCACAAACATTCCCTATAACAAACAAAAACGCCCCATCTAAGGGGCGTTTCTAATTCAATTTTTCACTTGGCTTTAGCCAGACAAAGCAGCCTTTAGCGCTCTTGAAGATACATTTCTGATGTACTCCTTGCGCTCTTTCGATAGCGTCTTTCCACTACTTAAACTCTTATCACTAAAGCTCACAGAGCTAGCAATACGAATCAAGCGTGCTTTTTCCGTTTTTTTCAATTCAGCCATTCTTCCCCCTCACCTGGTAGACAACAGCTTCACTGGCAAGAACAAGGTATAACTTTTATTCCGATACCGTTCATTGCAGTTCGTATCCGTTCATTAATACTAATACGTTTCAGTAATTGCGAAAAGTGAATTTACAGATTTTCGCCCAAGCGTCCCGTTTCAAAACTCGAAACTAAAGTGCGAGGTTACGCTTCCTATGCGTCAGGAAGCATTCCCCACGGCCTTTGAATTTCCCTTCGCAGTTGTTGGGCCATGTCTCGCCGCAGAATTCGCACGGTTCGATGTTGGCTTTGATTTCCTGCATGTTCTGGTGTGCGCGGCGTATCAATGTGGCTAGGCATTCGCTGATATCGTATCCACCGTGGCAGTGACGCATACTTCGTCCAGAAACAAAAAGCGCCAGACCTTAGTCCAGCGCTTTTTAATAACTATTAATCGAGCTTATAGATCTAGCTCAATTAATCCACCGGCTTCTTTAGCACGGGAGCAGCAGGTCAGCATTTGCTTGCCTTCGGCTTTCTCTTGTTTGCTTAGGAAGACATCACGGTGCTCGATATCGCCACTGATGACATTGGTTAAACAAGTACCGCAGACTCCTTCACAGCAAGACACTGGAACAAAGATGGCGTGTTCATCCAGCACATCGGTGATGGACTGATTGGCGGCCACATCAAACACCTGTCCGGTGCTGGCTACCTTGATTTGGAAAGCATGGTTGTCACCATGATCCACATCCATGGCAGGGGCGGCGAAGAACTCGCGATGTACGCGCTCTTCTGGCCAACCTAACGCTTCCGCATGCTCCAACACACTAGAGATAAACTCCGCAGGACCACAGACGTAGAGGTCAGAGTCTTCAACATGCTGACTTAAGACCGATTTGATATCCATGCGGCCCGAGCTTTGTGGCTCGCTACTAAAATGAAAATGCATCTTGTCGGCAAAGGATGCTTGCTTAAGAATTTCGCTAAAGGCCGCGGTACGCGGTGATTTGCCACAGTAGTGAAATTCAAACGGTGTGCCAGCACACTGCAGGGTTTGCGCCATGGGCAATAACGGCGTTACACCAATACCACCGGCGATCAGTAGAGATTTAGCTTCTTTGCTGCGCAAAGGAAAGTGGTTCTTTGGTTCACTGATCTGCACCAGATCGCCAATATTTAGGCTATGCACTTCTTCTGAGCCACCACGAGATTGCGGGTCTTTTAACACGGCAATTTCGTAATAGCGCGGATCAGACTGCAAACGACATAAAGAGTACTGGCGCAATAAACCGCTCGGCAGCTTGATATCGATGTGTGCGCCCGCTTCAAATGGCGGCAGCGCCGCGTCATTAGCTTTTCCTAGCACTACACGCACTACTGCCGCGGCTTCTTCAACCTTATTTAAAACAACAACTTCCATCATAACGCCACCTTAGAAAGAGATCGTTTGCAAAGGAACGTCTTTCAGAGCCACTTTGGCCGCACTTTCCGCCTTGATCAAACGCTCAATCACGCGACGAGACTGCACACCACCGGCGTCGATGTTGAGTTTTAGTAAATCGTAATCTGGGAAGGCTTTAAGGTTAGCTTGCTGGCGCTCTAGCACTTCTAGGTCTTCTTGGAAGATACCGCCCTGACCTTCACGGATTTTATCGGTCAGTGCCGCATCGTCCGCTTTGAAGTTACGCGCCATGCCCCAGAAGTACCACATAGTGTCTTCAGTTTCAGGGGTAATAAAGTCCACCACGATACTGCTGGCTTTTTTATCTTTTGGCGCATCAAAACCACCATGACCTTCTAGTGCTACACCCACATCAATCATCACGTGCGAAGGGGGTGTAAAGCGACAACGCTGCCAACGATCCACTGGCGCGTCTTTTGGTAGACCATTGGCTTCTAAAGCGGCTTGCCAGAATGGTGGTGCAGTGATGTTTTCCATGGTACGGCTAGTGATGACTTCATCGCCGTTGACCTTGGTATCCACCGGTGATTCATCAATTTCTTTTTGGCCGATGCTGGACGCATGGACGTAGGTTTCGTGGGTTAAATCCATCAGGTTATCGATCATCAAACGGTAGTCCGCATGGATATGGTACAAACCGCCGCCGTAGGCCCAGTCATCGCTGATGGCCCATTCTTGCACAGGGATCAAACTTGGATCCGCTAAATCTTGGTCACCCGGCCATACCCAGATAAAGCCGTAACGCTCTTCCACAGCAAAGGCTTTCATACATGGGAAACCTTGCACTCGCTGCAGTGGCATTTCTTTGGTTTTACCGTCAGCGCCCATTTTTAGACCGTGGTAACCACAGACCAATAGACCATCTTCCACATAGCCTAGAGACATGGCCGCACCACGGTGTGGACAGAAATCTCGTACCGCAGCGATTTCATTGGCAGATGGGCGGTAAAAAGCAATGCTTTCCCCACAAATTTTACGGCCTAGCGGCTTCTCTGTGCCGATCTCATCGGACATCGCCGCGACATACCAAGTGTTTTTTGGGAAAGTTGACTGGCTCATGATTTTCTCCTGATAGTATTATTTTTGTTCTTTAATGGATCCAATATAGACGGAAAACGGGGGGATTACCCATAAAAAAAACGCATTAGTGGATCCAATTAATCGATATTCTGACAATCACAGCAGATTTTTTCCCTTATACTTTGGTTTAACGCATAATATTGGATCCAAAGATTGGATCCAAAAATAAGGTCACCCGCTACCATGCAAAAGACTCAAACCAACGTTGTCACCACTTTGCGCCAAATGATTCTCGAAGGAGAACTGGCCGCAGGCGCACGCCTCGCCGAGATCCCCACCGCAGAAAAGCTCGGTGTCTCGCGCACACCGGTACGCATTGCCTTTCGCGCCCTAGAGCAAGAAGGCCTGCTCACCAAGCTTGCGGGGCGTGGCTATGAAGTGCGTTCTGTGTCGGTGGCAGAAATTATGGGCGCAGTAGAGGTACGTGGTGTGTTAGAGGGCCTTGCCGCACGCCAAGCAGCAGAAAACGGTTTAAGCAATGCCCACAAAGCGGAGCTACAAGCCTTGCTCGATCTAGGAGATGAGATCCTATCCGGCGCGGAATTATGTGAAGCGGACCTGGAGCGCTACCAGCAGATGAACAAACGTTTTCACGATATTGTCATTGAAGCCGCCCATAATCCGGCTATCCAAGCAGCGTTGAGCCGCAATGAGCATTTACCTTTTGCATCGTCCAGTGCGTTGGCATTTGATAAAAAACAAATGAGTAAAGAAACCAAGCGTTTCGAGTTTGCCCATCAGCAACACCACCATGTGTTTTACGCTATGGTGAACGGCTTTGGCTCACGGGCAGAAGGCATTATGCGTGAACACGCCAATGCCACACTTGGCTATATTAATAATCCACGCAATACTGATGAGTTAACTGTCATCAGTGAGCGAGATAGCACTCGGAATTGAAAAAGCCCCGTAAACTAACGTTTTTATCGATGCTTACTTCATTGATTCTAAAGATGAATTCGCTCAAACTGATAGCATTAATAAAGACGTATAAGGGGCAAGCCAATGTCCAACCCGATTGCAGAACTGATTGAGTTACTGACTCAAGAGAACATTTCCAACGACGCCATCAATAAAGCCATCAGCTCGATGCCGCCGGATGACGTCGCCCTTGCCCTAGAATCCATCCCCGTCTCCCAACGTCGCTTTGTTTGGGACAGCATCAAGCAAACTAATCGCCTCGACATCTTGGTAGAGATGCGTGGTGAGTCACGCTTATTGCTATTAAAAGAGCTAAACGATATTGAAATCGCTGAGCTGTTCTCTGACGTGGACGCGGAAGATCTACTCGAGATCGCCGATTCGTTACCGGATCCGATGATCGAAATCGCGCTGCAAAAGATGGATACCAAGCAGCGTGAATACTACCAACAGGGTGTTACGTACGAAGAAGACGAAGCTGGCCGCTGGGTAGACCACGAATTAGTGGTGGCCGCCCAAACCATTCGTGTGTCCGAAGCCATGCGTCTTTTCCGCCGTGCATCAGCGCCCTACTCAGACACCATTTACTTAGTCAACCGTACTGGCCGCTGGGTGGGCTGTGTACACTTGCACGAATTACTCAATGCTCAGCCCCATGAATACGTGTCTGGCTTAATGGAAGAAGACTATCCATTTGTTACTGCCGATACGGATGTGGTCAAAGCCGCAGATTTATTAGAGAAAAGCGAAGTCTCGGCACTGCCTGTATTAGACAACAACCAGCTACTAGTGGGCCGTTTTCACGCTGGGCATGCCTTAGAGGCACGTCGTCTTGAACAAGAAGCGGTACAGATGTCGAACACGGGTCTCGACGAAGACTCGGATTTGTTCTCGCCAGTGAAACGCAGTGCCGCGTCCCGTGGTTTTTGGCTCGGTATCAACTTACTCACAGCGTTTATGGCGTCGGCCTTCATTGGTCTATTTGAAGCCACCCTTGAACAAGTGGTGGCCTTGGCCGTGCTGATGCCGATCGTTGCCTCTATGGGCGGTATCGCCGGTAGCCAGACGTTAACCTTGATTGTGCGTGGTTTGGCACTGGGGCAGATTACCCGTGCTAACTTTTCTTCCCTATTAAAGAAAGAACTCCAAGTCGGCGGCTTAAACGGTATTGTCTGGTCGATCTGTATCGGTGCCGCAGTCTTGTTCTGGTTCCAGAGCCCGATGCTCGGTTTCACAATTGCGATGGCTATCGTTATTAATATCTTAATGGCTGCACTTTCAGGCGTCATAATCCCTGTGGTATTAGATAAGTTGAAAATCGACCCAGCCTTATCTGGCTCGGTGATTCTGACGACTGTGACAGACATCGCCGGTTATATTGCCTTCTTGGGCTTGGGTACCTTACTACTTTTGTAATAAGGCAACTTGTAAACCGCTATTTGTAAACTTTTAAAGGGATCAGCAAGCATGACTTGGGAAACCATTCAGCCATACTTGGGTATTGGTGACGGCCAGATGCACTGGATTGTTAAGGTATTTATCGTGGTGTTTGTCACCCTGACCTTAAACTTCGTGATTGGTCGTCTACTTCTGCGTATCGACGACAAACTGCAGCGCACACGCACACCTTGGGACAATATGATTGTCGAGGCGGCCATTCCGCCACTGCGTCTATTTATCTGGCTGATCGGCCTTAGTATTGCCGCACAGATTTCTGAGAATCAGCTGGATGAAGAATTTACTGCCATCGTAGTGAAAATTCGTGAGATCGGTGTGATCGCCATCATCGCCTGGTTCCTATTGCGCTGTGTCAAAGGCATTGAAACCACCTTGATTTCAGGTCGCGCCAGCAGCAAACCGGTGGACTACACCACTGCCAGCGCTATCAGTAAGTTATTACGCGCTGCCGTGATCATCACCGCAGCGCTGGTGATTCTACAAAACCTTGGCTACAGCATTTCTGGGGTACTCGCCTTTGGTGGTATCGGTGGTATCGCTGTGGGTTTTGCCGCGAAAGATCTATTGGCCAACTTCTTTGGTGGTTTGATGGTGTACCTAGATCGCCCGTTTAAAGTGGGTGACTGGATCCGTTCTCCAGACAAAAACATTGAAGGTACGGTAGAACACATCGGCTGGCGTCAAACCCGCATTCGCACCTTTGATAAGCGCCCTTTGTATGTGCCAAACGCTACCTTTTCGACCATTTCGGTGGAAAACCCGTCGCGTATGTCACACCGCCGCATCAATGAAACCGTGGGCGTGCGTTACGATGACTTTAGCAAGCTAGCGCAGATTCTGGACGACATCAAAGCCATGGTCGGCGAGCACCCAGAAATCGATAATAACGAAATCTACATGGTTAACTTTAACCAGTTCGGTCCGTCGTCGTTAGACTTCTTTATTTACGCCTACACTCGTACTACAGTTTGGGCGAAGTACCATGAAGTAAAACAAGATGTGCTGTTCCAAGCGATGCAAATCATTGAACAACACGGCGCAGAAGTGGCCTTCCCGACGCGCACACTGCACTTGTTTAACGAGCAACAGGCGCCGCAGGACGAGTTTCTTGCTAGTAAACCTGCCGCAGGGGCCAAGCCAAAAATTTCAGCAAAGCACTCGCGCCAAAACGGCAATGAGAACCAAGCGGATACCTCTCAAGTAGGCAGTGCCGAATCCTCTGACTAAGCGCCATCAAACCGCAAAAAAACGGGGCATCGCTAGATGCCCCGTTTTTGTTTTCACTCATCCAGCAAATTAGAAAGACGCGTTCACACTCGCCCAGACAGTACGCCCAGACTCATTAAAGGCCGTATCCGCTGGGTAGCCAAACGCTGAGCTTCCGGCTTTATTTAAATACTCGCTATAGGTGCGATCAAACAGATTATCGATGCCCGCACGCAGTGTCACTACCTTGTTAACGCGGTATTCACCATTAACATCAAACGTAGCAAAGCTCGCTGATTCTGCGAAGTCATAGCCCACCACGTTACCTTGATCGATGGCGACACGATCCTGCTTCGCCACCATACGCAGCACGGAGTTTAACATCCACGCTTGTTGCTCGTAGGTTAAGCCAAGCTTAGCTTCCAACGGCGCGATTTGTGGTAACGCTTCATTGCTGTCACGATTTTCGCCCCAAGCGTACGCCAACGAACCATTGGCACTCCAGTTATCGTTCAACTGGTAACGTGTACCCGTTTCAAAGCCGGCGATGTAACCATCCACATTGCCGACCTGAGTGCCATTGGCGTAGTCAAACAGAATGTAATCGCTCACTACACCTGCATAACCCGATAACCACCAGCTTAACGCTTGATCTTGGTAGTTGATGCCCATGTCTATTTGGGTGGTTTTCTCAGGTTGTACACCGGCAAAAGCATTCACATCTCCAGACAAGCTGCCGTTACTAGGTTTTAGCTCCCAGTAATCAGGAAAACGCTCCGCATAGCCAAGACCAATATAAGTGGTCGCGGGCATAGAACTGAGGTCGTTCTCTAAGCGCACAAAGCCACTCACCAAATTATCGGAGCGCTCTTGTCCCGCGGTGGCCGTGGTCATCATTTCATCGGTGGCGCTAACTCGGTCAAAACGAAGCCCCGAGACCAGCTGTTGTGCATCATTGATAAACCAAGTCAGTTCTGAGAACACCCCAATCTGCTCACTGGTGTAATCCAAGGTGGTCATCGGCATATTTAAACCACGACGGTGTTCTTCCTCTTTAGCATCCACACCCGCAATGAAGGAATAGTCATTCCAATCCCAAGTGGATGCCACTCGGCCACTGCGGGTGCGTCGATCAAGCTCCATCACCATGGGCATCATCGGCGGCTCACGTAGGGTAAAGTTATCCATCACATGATCGGCGTAACCATAGTTAAATTGTGCTTCCAGCTTACGCCAGTTTTCTCCGAGGTTTTGTTTTTCAAAACGCAGCGCTGCCGTTTCACGTAAAAACTTGGTGCCGTCCATAGTGCGACCCGCGTATTTTGACTCACCATCACCGCGCCCCACTTCTAATTCCAACAGCGTATCTTGATCAGGCGTCCAGCCGATGGCTGCGCTAGTGTTCCACTTATCCCACTCGGATGGCACCACTTTATCATTACCATCTTTGTAATCATCAGCCTCAGAAGCATTGGCTTCTAAACGCAAATAGCCCTGTTCATTACCGACCGCACCATTTAGGTAGCGATCAAAGCGCCCATTAGAGCCCACCAAAGCACTGGCATCTAGGCGGTAATTCTTGTCAGTGAAATCTTCGCGGGCGCGCTCAAAACGCACCGTCGCCGCGGATGCCCCCGGCCCCCAAAGCACGGTTTGTGGGCCTTTGATAATCTCCACTTCATCGTAGGAATAGGAATTAATGTAGGCGCTCGGGTTGTCCATACGATTAGGACAAGCACCCGCCATTTGTGCACCACTAGTCAGAATCGCTAAGCGTGAGCCAAACATACCGCGGAACGTCGGATCGCCATTGGTGCCGCCGTTACCAATCGCAGCAAATCCTGGGATTTGCGCTAACACGGTTGCGCCATCGGTGGCCGATTGCAGGACTGGGGTTTCAACTAAATTGACACGAGTAACCACTGGCGCTTCGATTTCTGGAGCGCTGACCACAATGGCATTCGATAACGCCACTTCCTGAGCCCTGGCCTGATTGGCAAAGATGACCGCCATGGTCAGAGGCGCTAACGCCCACACTGGACGACGAGTGATAAATTGAGGGCGAGCAGTTTTCTCTGGACGTGATTGTCCAGCATCAAAAAATTGAGTCATGATGACATCTCTAAATCAGTTAATAAAAATTCAAAAACGGTTAACTGATCAGAATTGGCGGGGCGCGATTAGGGGCATGGGCAAACAAGGCCTTATTACGAAAGGCGCTGCGTACCGGTATAACGGGACCTGACTCCACCAGGCCATTGGCGGCGGTGAACTTAGGCGTGTAAACACTTAAGAAAGGAAAGTGCTGAACGAGAGAACAGTATTCACACTGCTCATACCAAGCATGATCATGATCGGCGCCATGCTGTCCGTGAGACATATTGCCCATGGCAATGTCATCACCACAGACCCAATCGGCCATGGATGCTTGATGGGATGCAGCGCTAATCTGTCCTACCAAAGGGCCAAACGTCAGCAACAACATGGCCAAAAGGCCGATGCGTGCCAGCGCATTTGCTTGGGTTAGAAAGGTTTGCAACATCTACAGCATCGTCGTTCAAAGTTTAAACGGGCTGGATTCTAACCAAAAAAAATGGGCAGGTCATGCCCATAACGACACACACCAGCCCATTCATTAGATTTAACGCATAAACCTAGCAGCTAGATCACATCAAGAGTTCAGCCAGATCATCAATCAGCACATCGGCTTCCAGCTCTTTAAGATCGACACCGTGGTTGTAACCATAGGTCACCAGAGCGCATTTGAAGCCCGCCGCTTTGGCGGCACGATAATCCGCTAGAGAGTCGCCGATCATCAGACATTTTTCCGGCGTGGATTCAATGTCTTCCATACAATGCAGTAGTGGCACGGGTGAAGGCTTCTTGTCTTCTAAAGAGTCGCCACCGAGCATCCAACTAAAGTAAGTGGAAATACCAAAGTGATCCAACAGCGGCTTAATAAACAAGCTTGGCTTATTGGTGATCAGCGCCACCGGCACCTTTTGGTATTTAAACGCTTTAAGGATAGATTCCACATTGGCGTATAGGGTTGAACCGGTCGCCAAGTTAGCGAAATATTCCTGCAAGAAGGTTTTATAGCCTTCTTCAAGACGCTCATCGGGTAAGCCTGCCCACTCCAATGCCTGTTGCACCAACTTAGCGGAACCATAGCCGACCCAGCCACGCACACGCTCTTCCCCAGCTGGGTTAGCGCCCATAGAGACTAGACTTTTATCTAACGCAGCGGCAATCGACGGCACACTGTCGACTAAGGTGCCATCAAGATCAAAACAGACCAGCTCAGGCCAGCCGTCAAACAGTCGCTTTAGGTGTCGCGGCGTTTTCATCGCTTCACACCAGCTAACTCGGCACGCATCTGATCGATGATCGCTTTGTAATCTGGTTTGCCAAAGATCGCTGAACCCGCCACAAAAGTATCCGCGCCAGCTGCCGCACATTCCGCGATATTCTTCTCGCTCACACCACCGTCTACTTCAAGACGAATGTCGTAACCACTCTCATCGATTAGGCGGCGTGCTTCACGTAATTTATCCAGTGTGGCAGGGATAAATTTCTGACCACCAAAGCCTGGGTTCACCGACATCAGTAGAATCATATCGACCTTGTCCATCACGTATTTCAGATCATCTAGCGGCGTCGCTGGGTTAAACACTAGACCAGACTTACAACCACCATCACGGATCATCTGCAAAGAACGATCAATGTGCTCACTGCCTTGCGGATGGAATGTGATGTAGCTTGCGCCTGCTTCAATAAAATCGCCAATCAAACGATCCACCGGTTTCACCATTAGATGCACATCAATGTCGGCTGTCACGCCATGGTTACGCAACGCTTTACACACCATAGGACCGATGGTTAGGTTCGGCACATAGTGGTTGTCCATAACATCGAAGTGCACAATGTCGGCACCCGCCGCCAACACGTTATCGACTTCTTCGCCTAAACGAGCAAAGTCCGCGGCTAAAATAGACGGTGCAATAAGAAAATCTTTCATATTTGTCTCCGGCAGTGACAGAATGTTGTTTGCGCAATATTCTAACAAGGCACGTTGCATAAGTATTGGATTCAATGAAGAAATTAACCCTGACAACATGGCTTTTGGCGCTGTCGCTCAACAATGTGTGGGCCGAAGACCCACCTGCTCCGGCAGCAGACAAGGCCGCGGGTGGTAGCAATATCGTCCAAGCGGATGTGCCGCGGGTCATGCCTACGCCACAGCAAACCCGTATAGCGGGGCTAATTGATCGATTAAATGAAAACTATGCTCACGAAATCGAGACATTGAATGCCAATGGCACCGACTTTTTAGGCTTATTTCGCGAGTCTGAAAGCGGCGATCCGCAAGGATGCCTGGTGATGTTACATGGTGACCATGGCCATCCGGATTGGCCACAAGTGATCCAGCCACTGCGCGAAGCTTTGCCGGTACATAGCTGGTGTACTCTCTCCATCGAAGTACCTGATATTGGTGGTCGTGCCACCCCCGTGACGGTCACCACCGCCGAAAACACTGGTGCAGCCCCCGAAGAAAACCCGGCCTTACCGAATGAAGAGACGGTGTTTGCCAGAATCGATGCAGCCGCGCAATTGATTCGTGATAAAGGCTACAGTCAGGTGGCGTATTTGGGCTATCGCACGGGCGCTGCCTATGCCCTACGTTTTGCTGCCGAGCGGGGCACCACTAATCAAGCCTTGATACTGATTGAACCACGTAGCTTTACGCCCGTCAGCGAATTCGATCTGGCACAAAATATTGAGCGTCTACGCTTACCGGTATTGGATTATTACTTTAACCGCACACCTCAGAACGAGCGCTTTGCTCGCCAACGCCAAGCGGCTGCCAACAAACGCACCAACCGTCAAGCGGCTTATACTCAGATCGATGCACTGCCCGATGCGCGCTATGACCCCACGGGCAACAAGCGTTTGGTACAACGGGTGTGGGGCTTTCTAAAACAAAACACCAACCAACAAAGTCAGCGTAAAGACTTGCCTGAATTCGAGAAAGAGCTGTTTTATAACGGTTCATTAGATTGATCACTCCGTCTAAGCGGAGTGATCAGTGGAGAGAGGCTTATTTGCGGGATTTTTTGATCAACTCATAGGCTGATTGAATCTCTTGAGTACGCTCTTTGGCCAACTCAATCATTTCATCCGGCAAGCCTTGTGAGCTCAACTTATCTGGGTGGTTTTGGCTCATCAAGCGACGGTAAGCTTTCTTGATCTCCGCATCGCTCATGCTTGGCTCCACTTCTAGCACATCATAGGCCGCCTTCAATAAATCCGGTGACGACTTGCCTGAAGCTTGCTGCTGATAACCCTGATGGAAGTGGGTTTGGCGTTTGATCTGCTCATGGATGCTGTTGTATTCCGCTTCTGACATGCCCAATTTCATGCAGATCTGGCTTAACAGATTCTTCTCTTCCAAGGAGAAATAGCCATCTGCATAGGCTGATAGCAACAATACCTCTACCAAGGAGCGGCGCATCATACCGCCACCGACGACACTGTTAAAACGATTCAGTGCGGCGTCCACATCGAAGTGTTCCGCTTTACCTTGATTGAACAAGTCTTGTGCTTGGCGCTGAGCCTCAGGCGACAAACGCAAACGCTGCATCACGGCTTTCGCTAGCTCAATTTCAGCTTGAGAAACTTGGCCATCAGATTTAGCCAAACGTCCCATTAATTGGAATAAGGTTTGGAAAAACACCTGTTGTTGCTCAAACAAAGATGCGCCTGTGCGACGGTAGACAGTGCTGGTGCCTTTTGCGCGGTCAATAAACATACCGATAAAAAAACCTGCAATCAGGCCTATAAAGCCCGCAAACAGCATCCCAACGATTGCCCCAACCCATTTCCACATAAAGATATTTCTCCAGAATCGGTAGCCCCCTAGGGGGCGCATAGATTATTATTTGTCGACAATATGGACCGACATGTGCCGCGCCGTTGATCGCGCTAGCACGTAATAGAGATTTAGTATACTCCGCATGCCAAAGCATTTACGCTCTTACGCGCTATTATTTCAAAGTCTTTTCATCTTGCCTATGGCTCAGGCAAATGAGTGGGATTGGGTACCAAGGGAATCGCTTAGCGACGCCCAGCAGGCAACCCTAAGCCAATACTGCCGTGGCGCTTACGTCGACAGCTGGCAGGTGATTGATGGTGAAAACACTCACTTACTGGCCGATATGATCTATCGGGATGAACAAGGCACTCTGTTTATGGACGGTGCAGCGACGTTGCGCCAGCCCTTGTCGCAGTTGGATGCTGACTCGATTAAAGGGGTACCTGGTGAATACTATGAAGCTAAAGGCGACGTATCGCTACGGGCTGACGGACAGCTAATTCGTAGTGACAATGCCTACATCAGCTCCATGGACGGTAACCAAACCGCCCAATTCGATAATGCCAAGTTCCTATCTCACAAAAGCCGTATCCGTGGTGAAGCCGGAGAAATTTCCCGTACCAAAGATGGCCTAATCTTTATCAAAGAGGGCTTCTACACAACCTGTGAACCGGGCGAAAACAGCTGGCAACTGTACGGTTCTAGTATCGAGTTAAATCCAGACAGTGGTTTTGGCACCGCCAAGCATGTCCAGATTCGCATTCACGATGTGCCTGTTTTTTACTTCCCTTGGCTACGCTTCCCATTGGATACACGACGTCAATCAGGCTTTTTGTTCCCAAGTTTTGGCATCAGTGGCAAAAGCTTAACCCTGTCCGCGCCCTACTATCTCAACCTTGCGCCAGAGTACGATGCGACCATCACGCCCAACCTCGTCTTGCCTATCGGTGAATCCGATCAAGAAGACAAGGATCAGAATGGCCAAGGGATCGACATTGAATTACGTCACCTGAGTCGTTATGGCGAAACCCAGTTTGAGCAGTCTACTTTTTACGATGAAAACGGTGATGAAGCGACGCTGCGTAAATTCACCACCGATCAGCGTCTCACTAACAACTTCGGTGTCGGTGCCTACTTAGAAGATAACCCAACGGACAACCGTGTTCCGGAAGTTAACAACACCAGTATTCAAGAAGAAGACAACTACGAGCGTCGTGGATATGCCAATTACAACTTAGGCAACTTCAGCTCGAATGTTCAGGTGCGTCGCTTCCAAACCCCGGATCCTGCGGAAGACAAGCCGTTAGAATGGCTACCTCGTATTAGCGCGTCGTATCGCTTTGCCGATACCCGATACAGCTACCGCCCGGATATTGAGTTCACCGACTTCTTCGAGCCAGATCAAGAAGGGCAAGACGGCCAGCGTGCGGTATTGAACCAAGACTTTAACGCCAGTTTTGGTAATCAATGGGGCGAGCTGACCGCTGGTATGCTGCACCAATACCGTGATTATCAACTGCACGATTACGATGCGGACCAAAATAACCGCGCCAGCGTGAACCACCTGTCTTACTACCTTGATACCAGCGTAGTGTTCGAGCGTCGCTTCAATGGCAATTGGCGTCAAACCCTTGAGCCACAAATGAGCTACCTGTATGCGCCCTATGAGGAGCAGTCGGACATCCCTGACTTTGATGCCAACCAGATGGAAATGACCTATGCGCAAGCCTTTTCCCATCGTCGCTTCAGTGGTAACGACCGTATCGGTGATACCGAGCAGGTAGCGTTAGGTTTAGAAAGTCGCATTTACGATGACAACAACGTCAACCGCTGGACCCTACAAGGGGGCCAGGTCTTCTACTTAAAAGATCGTAAAGTCGGTATTGATGGTGACACCGGCGATGTCGTCGATGACAGCGCCCACAGTGCGGTACTGACCACAGCGTCTTACAACGGTGATGACTTCACCCTAGCGAACCACTTTAACTATGATTTTGATGAAGATCGTGTAGATCTTGCGCAAAGTGCACTGAAATACGCTCCCGACAGTGGCTTTGTGTTCAATCTTAGTTTCTCATACCTATACGATGACAATGAAGATGAGATGACCAAGCAATCGAGCTTTGGCACCATCATCCCAATTAATGACAACTGGCATTTCTTCCACCAGCAATCCTACGACTGGGTTGATCGCGAGCAGACCGCTCAAGTGGAAGGATTTGGCTATGAAAACTGCTGTATTAAAACCACTTTCAGTTATCAACGCTGGCGTGACAACGATGGCCTATTTGACGAAGGTGTTTTCTTACAATTTATTTTACGTAGTTTAAGTGGCGTGGGTCGCACCAACTCGGACATCGACACCATCGCGGACGACTACTGGAACCAAGGCAAGGTCGGATATTAATGATGTATAAGAAGCTTATTTGCTCACTGTTAGTGACTTCCGCAGTATGGACCGCAACTCCAGTATTGGCTGAGCCAGTAAAAATTGACGGCCTAGCAGCTATTGTAGACTCGCGTCCAATTTTGGATAGCGATGTCAAGGCGCGTTTCCAAGTGGTGAAAGACCGTGTGCCTGGAGGTGTTTTAACCAGCACTATTCATCGCCAAATCGTAACGCAACTGATCGACGAAGCCCTGCAAGTCAACTACGCCCGCAAGCAAGGCATTCGCGCCAGCTCACAAGAAGTTGACCAAGCGATCATGACGGTTGCCACCAACTTCAATACCGATCTTGAAGGTTTAAAACGCATGCTGGCTGGCCAAGGAGTGAACTACAACACCTACCGCCAGCAAATTGAAAACGAAATTCTGATCAGTAAAGCACGCCAGCAAGTGGCTCAATCGCGTATTTCTGTGACCGAACAAGAAATCGATGATTACCAACAAGCGCAAGTGGCGAATGGTCAAAACCAAGCAGAATTCCGTCTACGTCACATCGTTGTCCGTGCCGCGGACGTCGCCGAAGCGCGCAGTAAAATTGACAACATTGCCCGTCAAATTAGCACTGAGCAGGACTTTATCAACCAAGCCATTGCGAACTCTGAAGGCCAATTCGCCATCCAAGGTGGCGATCTAGGCTGGCGTAAAGCGAACGAGCTACCACGCTTATTTACCCAAGCAATCAATGCACAAACTCAAGGCACATTGATTGGCCCACTACAAAGTAATGCGGGCTTCCACTTGCTTTGGGTAGTGGAAAAACGCTCGCAAGAAGTGGCATTGCAACAGCAAACCAAAGTCAGCCACCTATTGCTGCGTCCAAACGAAATTCGTAATGATGAGCAAACCAAAGCCTTGGCCGACCAGCTTTACCGCCGTCTGCAAAATGGCGCACAGTTTGCCAACATTGCCCGTGAATACAGTGAAGACCAAGGTTCAACGCTACAAGGCGGTGATCTAGGTTGGGTCACACCTGGCACCATGGTGCCTGAGTTTGAAGCCAAGATGAACGAAACTGCGGTAGGCCGTATCAGCCAGCCATTCCGTTCACAATTTGGTTGGCACATCCTAGAAGTAGATGGCCGTCGTCAGAACGACATCAGTGATCAAGTGAAACGCCGCAACGCAGAACGTGCCATCATGGCTCAGAAACAGGACTTTGTACTGGACAACTGGCTATCAGAACTGCGTGCAGATGCCTTTATTGATCGTAAAGGCGAGTAAGTTTTAGGAGAACAACGTGAGTCCACGTATTGCTATCACTTCCGGTGAACCTGCTGGTATCGGCCCAGATATTATTCTTTCTGCGCTGCAATCTTCCTTTGCTGCTCAGCTGGTGGTGGTTGGAGACCCTGAGCTGTTCCGAAAGCGTGCTGAGCAGCTAGGTCTGTCACTGGAGATTAAGGTCTGCAACAACCTTACGGAGATCACAGAACATCAAGCTGGTCAGGTGCAAATCCTACCAACACCGTTAAGTGCTGAAGTTCAGTGCGGCAAGCTTGATGTGGCGAATGCCCCTTACGTGCTCGAAACACTTCGCATCACCGGTCAAGGTTGCCTAGACGGCGACTTTGATGCGGTGGTCACCCCACCAGTACACAAAGGTGTATTGTGTGAAACGGGGGTGCATTTTTCAGGACATACGGAGTTTTTCCAAGATCTGTGCAATAGCCCGCAAGTGGTCATGATGTTAGCCAGCCAAGCCATGCGTGTGGCGCTAGTCACCACTCACCTACCTCTGAAAGACATCCCAGCTGCGATCACACCAGAGACGATTAAGACCGTCACCCGCGCTTTGCATCACGACCTAAAGACACGCTTTGGTTGTGACGAACCACGCATTCTAGTGTGCGGTCTAAACCCACACGCGGGTGAAGATGGTCATCTTGGCCGTGAAGAAATCGAGATCATCAACCCGACGCTTGAAGAACTTCGCCAAGAAGGCATCCAACTGATCGGCCCTTTGCCGGCAGACACCTTGTTCCAGAATAAATACTTACAGCAAGCGGACTGTGTGCTGGCCATGTATCACGATCAAGGCCTGCCTGTGTTAAAATACTCTGGTTTTGGCAATGCGGTGAACATCACCCTTGGCCTACCGATTATCCGAACTTCCGTTGATCACGGAACGGCTCTCGATCTAGCGGGAACCGGACAAGCGAGTGATGGCAGCTTAAAGGTTGCCATTGAAAATGCCATCACCATGGCAACTAACGCCCGAAAAAGACATTAAATGAGCAAATCACATCCCCACAAAGCCCGTAAACGCTTTGGTCAAAACTTCCTTCATGATATGGGTATTATCCGCCGTATCGTGGCTTGTATCGCACCGAAAGAAGGCCAGCGCATCGTTGAGATCGGCCCTGGTAAAGGTGCCCTAACGGAAGGCATTATCAGTGTCACCAAACGCATGGATGTGGTGGAGCTTGACCGCGATTTGATTCCGATCTTACGCGTCAATTTATTCCGTTACCCTGAATTGAATGTGCACGAAGCCGACGCGATGAAGTTCGACTTTGAAAGCCTAGCGACCGAAGGCAACATTCGTGTAGTCGGTAACCTACCGTACAACATTTCCACACCATTGATTTTCCATCTACTGAGCTTTGCCGAGAAAATCGATGACATGCACTTTATGTTGCAAAAAGAAGTGGTCGATCGCTTAGCGGCGCGCCCAGGTGACAACCTGTACGGCCGCTTGAGCGTCATGGCACAGTACTACTGCCGCGTAGAATCGCTGTTTATCGTGGGTCCCGACTCATTTGATCCGCCACCGAAAGTGGATTCGGCGATTGTGCGTATGGTGCCACATAAGACACTGCCATTTGTTGCCAATGATCTGAAGATGCTAGAAGACATGGTGCGTATTGGCTTCCAACAGCGTCGTAAAACTCTACGCAATAACTACAAAGGCGTGTTAAACGACGAAGACTTCGCTGCCTTGGGCATTGATCCAGCGTTACGTCCAGAACGTTTAGACGTAGCAGACTTTGTTAACATCGCCAATCATGTGAGTAAAAAGGACTAAGCATGCAGTCAGAGCACGATATCGTGGTCACCGTCCGTACCCAGTACCTTGAGGAGCAATCGACTCCTGAAGACGATCGTTATGTGTTTGCTTATCACATCACCATGACCAACTGTGGTACGGAATCTGCAAAGTTATTATCTCGCCATTGGGTTATTACCAATGGCAATGAGAAGGTACAGGAAGTTAAAGGCGCTGGCGTAGTCGGTGAATACCCGTACTTAGCACCGGGCGAATCATACGATTACTCCAGTGGCACCGTGCTCGAAACCGTTGTCGGCGTCATGCATGGCAGCTACCGTTTTTTAAGTGATGATGGTACTGAATTTGATGCTCCCATCGCGCCTTTCACTTTAGCGGTGCCTAATCAAGTTCATTAAGGTTTTCTATGTCTACCTACGTTATTGGTGACTTGCAGGGCTGTTTTACTCCACTGTTAAAATTGCTCGAGCAAATTCAATACAACCCTGAAGCAGACACCTTGTGGTTTGCTGGGGATCTGATCAACCGCGGCAGCGAGTGCCTGCAAACCATACGCTTTGTCAGTTCATTGGGCGATAAAGCCAAGGTTGTACTCGGTAATCACGACCTACATTTGCTAGCCGTGGCCCATGGTTTTGCCACCTTAAAGCGCGGCGATACCCTGATGAATATCCTACAAGCCAGTGATCGTGATGAGCTGATGGAATGGCTACGTCAACAGCCGCTGTGCCATTACGATCCTGACTTTAATGTCATCATGACTCACGCCGGCGTCCCCCCTTGCTGGGACATTGAACAAACCATTCGCCTTAGTGGCGAGGTGGAAAAAGTCCTACGTTCAGACCAGCTAGAGGAATTTCTTCAGGTCATGTATGGTAATAAACCGGATGCATGGTCAGAAGATTTAACCGGTATGGATCGCTTACGAGCGATCACTAATTACCTGACCCGTATGCGCTTTTGCCGTGCTGACAGCAAACTGGACCTAAAAACAAAAGAAGGCCCAGCGACAGCCCGTCAAGGTTACGCACCTTGGTTCTTACAACCAAGTAAATTGCCACAAGATACCCGCGTGGTGTTTGGTCACTGGGCGGCCCTTGAAGGCATTACCAACACAGCCAATATTTATGCTTTGGACACCGGTTGTGTGTGGGGCGGTGCCCTGACGGCACTGCGACTGGACGATAACCAGCGTTTCAGCACTCCTTGTAACTTAGCCTGAGAGAACCATGAGCACTTATTCTTGTATTGATATTAATGACGCCCTTCCTATTCTTGAAAACGCAGTCGTAGTGGATATTCGCGACGCAGTGAGCTTTCAATCCAGCCACATGAATTCTGCGATCAACTTGAATAATGACAATGTTCAAGCCTTTATCGCCAGCACTAATAAAGACGTTCCCGTGATTGTTTGCTGCTACCATGGCAACAGCAGTAAAGGGGCGGCGGAGTTTTTAGCCGGCCAAGGTTTTGCCGAGGTGTATTCCTTGAATGGCGGCTTTAGCCAATGGAGCGCCATGTACCCAGATCAGTGTGAGCAAGGCTAAATGCACGCTACGCACACGGTGTACTTGGTGGGCGGAGCGGTTCGCGATGAACTGCTCGGCCTTGCCGTAAAGGATAAAGATTGGGTCGTGACAGGGGCTACCCCTGAGCAAATGCTGGCCCAAGGCTACCAACAAGTCGGCAAACAATTCCCCGTCTTTCTACATCCGCAAAGCAAAGAAGAATACGCATTAGCACGCAAAGAGCGTAAGCAAGGCGTTGGTTACACCGGCTTTATCTGTGACTTTGCCCCTGATATTCGCTTGGAAGAAGACCTAGAACGCCGCGACCTAACGATCAATGCCATCGCTAAAAGCGAAGACGGTCAGTTGATCGACCCATTTAATGGCCAGCAAGATTTACAAGATCGTGTGTTACGCCATGTTTCCGAAGCCTTTATCGAAGACCCTCTGCGTGTGCTACGCGTGGCGCGTTTTATGGCACGCTTCGCCAACTTCGGTTTTCACATCGCTCCGGAAACCAAAGCCCTAATGACCGCCATCGCTGAATCCGGTGAACTGGACAGCCTGACACCAGAACGCGTCTGGCGTGAAACCGAGAATGCCCTTCAAAGCCCAACCGCTCATGTGTACTTCGATGTGTTGCAGGAAATCGGCGCTTTAGTGCATCTGTTTCCTAAACTTGCCTATCAAGCTCAAGTGTTATCAAAACAGTGGGACAAACACAGTCGCTGGAGTTTGATCACCGCCGCCACCCCGATTGTGGATCTGTCTGAGCTGAACGCGCACCTGCGCGCACCGAATCAGTTTTGCTGGTTTAGCGAGCAAAGTCGCGCCTTTATTGAAGCGTATCAACTGCCGTTAGCGGCAAGCATTTGGGAGCCTTGGCTAACCAGCGTCGCAGCCATCAAAAAGCCACAGCCATTTGAAAAACTAGTCAGCATTCTCGCCCACTTAACGCAAACCGAAGAAAAACACTGGCTAGCGCTACGCGCAGGCATTGCCAAAATCAATGCACAGGTGTTGATTAAACAAGGATTCAGTGGTGCTGAATTGGGGCAGGCGTTAAAGCAAGCGCGAATTGAAGCCCTCGAAGGACTGAACAATCCGCTGCTGCTAAAAGTCTAACTTAGGCGCTACGACGAATCTTTACACCGACAGCGCGGGCCGATGGCACCGCGCCTGGTTTACGCAACGTCATCGTAATGGTGGTCAAACCAAAGCGATCAATTAATACCGCACACAGGCGCTCTGCTAAGGTTTCGATCAACTCAAACTGGTGCTCTTTACAGAAGCCGATAATGGCGTTGGAAATGGCCTCGTAATCCAGAGTTTTATGGATGTCATCATTGGCCGCTGGCACACGGTTGTCGTGTTCCATCTCAATATCAAACACCAATTCTTGCCAAATCACCTTTTCCCATTCGTACACACCGATGACCGCTTTAGTGTGCAGACCTTCAATAAACACGATGTCTTGCATGCTTATACTTCCTCATTAATGTCAGGCAAATCTGCCAACGGCCAACGAGCACGGATCGACAGATTTAAAGGCGAATGCTGACCGGCCAACAAACGTTGAGCACCAGCGTAGGCGATCATGGCGCCGTTATCGGTACAAAACTCAGGACGGGCATAGAACACGCTCGAGTTAATTTTCGCCAATTGAATTTCTAACTGGCTTTGTAGGCGCTTATTGGCACTTACGCCACCCGCAATGATCAATTGCGTTAGACCTTCTTGCTCTAGGGCGCGACGACACTTGATCACCAAGGTATCGACGATGGCTTGTTCAAACGCCAAAGCAATGTCCGCTTGGAATTGATCATCAAAACCATCACGATCCAAAGCATCGTGTACCGCGGTTAGAAAGGCTGTTTTCAAACCACTGAAGCTGAAATCCAAGCCCGGGCGATCGGTCATCGGGCGTGGGAACTTGATACCCGCATCTGGGTTACCGTTTTGCGCCAGCTTAGCGATGTAAGGGCCACCAGGGTAAGGTAAGCCAATCATCTTCGCGGCTTTATCAAAGGCTTCACCGGCCGCATCGTCCAGCGACTGACCTAACAGCTTGTACTGACCTATGGCGTCGACACGTACCAGCTGGGTATGACCACCGGATACCAAGAGCGCAATAAAAGGCATTTTCGGCTGTTTTTCTTCCAACATAGGCGCCAACAAGTGACCTTCCATATGATGTACGCCCAAGGCCGGAATGCCTAAGGAATAAGCCATCGAACGACCAATGGTGGCACCTGCCATCAAGGCGCCCACTAGACCTGGGCCCGAGGTGTAAGCCACCGCATCCAAATCTGACTTTTTCAGGTTAGCGTCGGCCAACACTTCGTCGATCAAGGGTAAGGTTTTGCGCACGTGATCGCGCGATGCTAATTCTGGCACCACACCGCCGTATTCTGCATGCTGTGCAATTTGAGTGTAGATCTTATGAGTCAGTAGACCTTTTTCAGTATCGTAAATGGCGATACCTGTCTCGTCACAAGAGGTCTCTAAGCCTAAAACTTTCATGGTATTCCTACGCTGTTCGCTAATGCGGGCATTGTACCTCAAACTGTTTACACAACGTAGGTACTATTCACGCCGAAATCACAATCGCTCGGTAAAGCATTGGACAGGGGCGATCATTTCCTGTACCATGCCGCCCGATTTGATCGTTTAATTAAAAGGCAGGTGATTTTTTCCCGTCCCTCTCCTTATAAGACTCTATAATTAGAGCTAAGGATCGCTAAGTCAGGGGCACCCAAAGAGAATTTTGTACAATATTTGGGTACACACACTGTGAAAGCCGCACATTACGGCTCGTACCAATTTATTTTATGTTGAAAAATCGGTATGATTCGCGCCGTTTTGTGTATACAAACGACTAAATTATTTATAGGTAAATAGATATGCCAGCAGTTAAAGTTAAAGATAACGAACCATTTGACATTGCACTACGTCGCTTCAAGCGTTCTTGCGAAAAAGCAGGCATCCTAGCTGAAGTTCGTCGCCGTGAGTGCTACGAAAAACCAACTACTCTACGTAAGCGCGCAGCAGCTGCAGCTGTTAAGCGTCACGCTAAGAAAGTATCTCGCGAACAGAAGAAATTCCAACGCCTGTACTAAGCAATTGCTGATTGCTTAATTTTAAGCAATACCGATTGCAGTAGAGTTGAAAAGCTTTACGATAAGAAATCGGCTAGTTGTACAACTAGCCGATTTTTTTTGTTTCAATAACACGATTGCCCATTCCTAAGGAAGACAACCATGTCAGAATTGAAAAAACTAATTTCCGATACCCTTAAAACCGCTATGCGCGCGAAAGAAAAAGAGCGTGTTACCATCATTCGTTCCATCCAAGCAGAAATCAAACGCGTGGAAGTAGACGAACGCATCGAAGTTGAAGACGACCGTGTATTGGCAATTCTGGATAAGATGGTTAAGCAGCGTAAAGATTCTTTCCAACAGTTCACTGACGGTGGCCGTGAAGACCTTGCAGAAATCGAAAAGAACGAAATGGAAGTGATTGCTGAATTCCTACCGCAGCAACTGACCGAAGAAGAAATCACGGATATCGTCAAAGCAGCCATTGCTGAAACAGGCGCAACTGGCATGCAGCAAATGGGTGCTGTGATGGCCATTGTTAAGCCGCAAGTTCAAGGCCGTGGCGATATGTCTGTAGTGAGTAAGCAAGTTAAAGCACTGCTAGGCTAATAGACGATGGCGGGGCGCATTCCAGATCAATTTATTGATGAGCTACTGGCTCGTACCGACATCACTGATGTCGTTGCGTCTCGCATCACCTTAAAAAAGACCGGCCAAAACTACTCCGCTCTTTGTCCGTTTCATAACGAAAAATCCCCTTCTTTCAGCCTCAACCCAAACAAACAGTTTTACTACTGCTTTGGCTGTGGTGCCGGTGGTAATGCCATTTCCTTTGTAATGGAACATGACCACCTCGACTTCGTTGAAGCCATTGAAGTACTGGCCAAAGACGCCGGTATGGAAGTACCACGTGAACAAGGCGTACCGGATCGTTATGAACAAAACAGCGAACTCCTGAAACGTTTAAGCGAGTGCGCAACCTATTTCCAAGAGCAATTAACCCAAAGCCCACATAAGGACAAAGCACGTCATTACTTGGCTAATGAACGTGGTTTAACTGGCCAGATCGCCAAAACCTATGGTTTAGGCTTTGCCCCGCCAGGTTGGGATAATCTTCTGAAAAAGCTGGGCAGTCGTGCCGAGCATCAAGAACAGCTGCTGCAAGGCGGCATGTTGATCGAGAAAAAAGAGCAAGTGGGCCATTATTACGACCGTTTCCGTGATCGTATTATGTTCCCGATCCGTGATGCCCGCGGTCGCGTAATTGCCTTTGGTGGACGAGCGTTTGGTGACGAAAAGCCAAAGTACTTGAACTCCCCGGAAACCCCCGTTTTTCATAAGAACCTAGAACTGTATGGCCTCTATGAAGCCAAGCAAAATACTACGGTTCTCGACCATATCATCGTGGTCGAAGGCTATATGGACGTGATTGTGCTGGCGCAATATGGCATCACCAATGCGGTAGCCACCCTGGGCACTTCGGTCAACAGCCAGCATTTTAAAAAGCTGTTTAAGCTGGTGGATAAAGTCACCCTGTGTTTTGACGGCGATAAAGCCGGTCGAGCGGCGGCGATCCGTGGCTTAGAAGCCACCCTGCCAGTGATTCAAAACGGCAAACAGGTACGTTTCTTATTCTTGCCAGAAGGGGAAGATCCAGATTCCTTAGTGCGCAAAGAAGGCACCGAAGGCTTCTTAAATCTGTTAGACGATTCCTCGTCACTGGCCCATGTGTTGTTTGAGCACGCCCGCTCTTTAGTGACGTTAGCGGATGAAGAAGGCGAAGCCCAATTCACCCAGAATGCTATGGCTTTAATTCAAAGCATTCCGGCCGAAGCCACACTACGCTCACTCCTGATCAAACAGCTGTCGGAACAATCTGGCTTAAGCTCTGAGACGCTCACTGCCAACGCTCCCGTGGTACGTCACTATGATCACTCGCAGCCCAGCAGCTACGCACCACAAAGCTCTGATCAACCGCATTACGATGATTACGGTTATGATCAGATGGACGATGGCTATGCCCCCCATGACTACGATGATGCAGGCTACGCCCCCTACCCTGATGAGGGACACACATCTACTTCAGGCAATAAATCAGGCTTTGGTCAAAAAGGCGGCTTTAAGGGCAAAAAAGATCAGGGCAAATGGCAAGGTAAGGGCAAAGGTAAATGGCCGTCCAATGAGCGCGAGCAGTTTGCACCCTTGTCCCAGCAACCCAAGTTAGGACGCATCGCCCAAGCCACCTTATGTTTGCTGATGCACCCCGCCATTGCTCAAGAAGTAGACGTGCCCGACCCGTTATTATCCGGTGATACGCCAGAACGCCAAGCCTTTAGTCGGGTATGGCGTTATTTTGTCAAACATCCAGCCCATAATGCTGGGCACTTTTTATACCAAGAACGTAATCAAGAACTACTGCATACGGTTTATGAATGGCTCAATCACCCAGATGCCACCACCAAGCAGAAGCTTGGCAATGCGAAACAGGAAGTACTTGACCTGATCACCCTTCAATCGGATGCCCTAGGATTAAATTCTAGTATTCAGCGCTTGAAAAACAGCGGCAATGACGCCATTAACAATCCTCAGACACAGCAAGAACTGCGCGCTTTGATGGAACAGTTACGTAAAAAGAAGTCATAATTTCTGACTAATTATTACCCAATAAAAACGAGAATATCTGGATAAAATCCAAGGTTTTTGTTATAATACGCGGCTTGCTAATCTCCCAAACGAATTTCTAAACGAAGGTTGTCGAATGCCAGACACTCAACAGTCACGTCTTAAAGAGCTGATCGCCAAAGGTAAAGAACAAGGTTACTTAACTTTTGCGGAAGTTAATGACCATCTACCTGATGACCTTTCTGATCCAGAGCAGGTTGAAGAAATCATTGCCATGATTAACGACATGGGCATCGTGGTTTCTGAATACGCGCCTGATAAAGAAAGCCTTCTAATGGAAGAAGGCGACTCTACCGATGACGACGCAGCGGAAGAAGCTGCTGCAGCCCTAGCCGCTGTAGAAGGTGATGTGACCCGCACCACCGACCCTGTACGTATGTACATGCGTGAAATGGGTACTGTAGAACTACTGACTCGTGCCGGCGAGATCGCGATTGCGAAACGCATCGAAGAAGGCACACGAGAAGTCATGGCGGCGTTGTCATACTACCCAGGCGCCGTAGAAGTACTGCTTGATAACTACGATAAAGCCCTAGAAGAAGAAGGTCGCCTAAGCGATATCTTCAGTGGTTTCATCGATGGCGATGGCGAAGAGCCTGTTTTTGAAGAGCTTGAAGAAACGGTAGTTGAAGTCGACGAAGACGCTGAAAGCGAAGACGATTCTGATTCTGACGATGAAGAAAGCGACTCTGACAGCGAAGAGAATGAAACCGAAAGCGGTCCAGATCCAGAAGAGACAGCACTACGTTTTGGTGAGATTCGTCGTGCTCATCGCGAGCTTGCAGCCTTGTTTGAGCAACATGGCCGTGAACACCCAGAAGTGGCCGCGAAGCAAGAAGAGCTAAGCATTATGTTTGCGCCAATCAAGCTTTCACCAAAGATTTTTGATGAACTAATCGAGCGCATTCGCACACGTATGGACAAACTACGTGAGCAAGAACGTCTAATCATGCAACTGTGTGTACGTAAAGCCAACATGCCACGTACTGAGTTCTTGAAGCTGTTCCCGAACAATGAAACCAACCCAAATTGGATTCAAGAACGCATCGACGCAGGCGTAAGCTACTCGGAAGGCCTACAAGCCAACGAAGCGGAATTTATGCGTTGCCAGCGTAAACTACGCGGTATTGAAAAAGACACTGGTTTGTCGATTGCTGAACTGAAAGAAATCAACCGTCGTATTTCGATTGGTGAGACGCGTGCGCGTCGTGCCAAGAAAGAAATGGTGGAAGCCAACCTACGTCTGGTTATCTCGATCGCGAAGAAATACACCAACCGTGGTCTACAGTTCTTGGACTTGATCCAAGAAGGTAACATCGGTCTGATGAAAGCGGTTGATAAGTTTGAATACCGTCGTGGTTACAAGTTCTCGACGTACGCGACTTGGTGGATTCGTCAGGCGATCACACGTTCGATTGCTGACCAAGCGCGTACCATCCGTATTCCTGTGCACATGATTGAAACGATCAACAAGTTGAACCGTATCTCTCGTCAAATGCTGCAGGAAATGGGTCGTGAAGCGACACCAGAAGAATTGGCGGTTCGTATGGACATGCCAGAAGACAAGATCCGTAAAGTACTGAAGATCGCTAAAGAACCGATCTCTATGGAAACACCAATCGGTGATGATGAAGATTCGCACCTAGGTGATTTCATCGAGGACGACGGTGCAATATCACCAAGTGATACCGCGACAATCGAAGGCTTGAAAGAGTCTACGACCATGGTTCTTGCTGGCCTAACCGCTCGTGAAGCGAAAGTATTGCGTATGCGTTTCGGTATCGATATGAACACTGACCACACACTTGAAGAAGTAGGTAAGCAGTTCGACGTCACCCGTGAGCGTATCCGTCAGATCGAGGCGAAGGCGTTGCGTAAACTACGTCACCCAAGCCGTTCTGAGCACCTACGTAGCTTCCTAGACGACTAATAGCACGTCTAACTTATTGTTCAAAAAGCCCTTTATGGTTTCATCCTAAAGGGCTTTTTTGTTTTTCATGTCTCTATCAAGACACCAGATTATTTTTCTATCGCCTCTTCCCAGCCGTCGTATTTTTGTCATACACTGAAAATATGCTCAAGGTAATACAGAGTTTGCTAGTCCTTATGTTAGTGAATGCAGTTTAACGACAAGGCGCAAAGAAACACCTCCATCCACATGGGAAGCGTGATACTTAATGACTCAGAGACCTCAGCCCTACTTCCCACACCGCGCGTTCGCCGTACGCCACACCTTGCCGTATTCCTCTCATAATGCACCAGCTGATCTAATGGATTATTTATCTCTAAGTAGAGGAGAGAAGTACTATGGAAAAGATCTATGTGTTAGATACCAACGTGTTACTTCACGACCCAATGGCCATCTACGCCTTTGCGGAACACAAGGTCGTCATTCCGATGACGGTACTCGAAGAGTTGGATGAGATTAAAGATCGCAGAGATAAAGACGTCAGCCGCGAAGCGCGCTTAGCCATTAATATCATCGATAAAATCGTCGATGATGCTTCTCCGAAAGAGCTTCAAGAAGGCGTCCCTATTCATAGTCCTGAAACGGAAAAAGTCGCCAAAGCCCATGGCACCCTAGCGATCTTTCCAGACCAACAGATAACCCACACTGACAACGTGCCGTTCTTAAACGGTAATCACCACCACGCTAACGACAACCGCATCATCAACGTAGCCCTGAGCCTACAAGCTACCAATCCTCGCGCCAGTGCTTGCTTGGTGACCAAAGACATCAATATGCGCATCAAAGCCAAGGGCTCGGGCCTTGAGCGCGTCGAAGACTATCGTAAAGACAAGGTACTCGACGATGTCGATCTACTAAACAAAGGTTACATTGCCGTTGAAGGCCGCTTTTGGGATAGCATCAGCGATGTGAACACCGAAAGTCATGGGGTGCATACGGTTCATCGAATCCAGAAAGCCGAGCTACCAGAAGAACTCTACCTAAATATGTTTGTCATTGATGATGAAGAGTTCACAGGGTTTGTCGTGAACATCGATGATAAATACGTCTACTTAATCGATATCAATCGCGCCAGCCTGATGCATCAGTCTTTCTGGGGCATCACGCCGCGCAACCTTGAACAGGCCATGGCCTTCTATCTATTGCGTCATGACAACAGTGACATGATGATTATGACTGGCCCAGCGGGTTCTGGTAAAACCCTGCTAGCACTGGCCTATGGTCTGCATGTGACCATGGAAGAAAGACGCTTTAATAAGATCATTGTTGCCCGCTCTACCCCACCTTTGGCAGAAGACATCGGCTTCTTACCGGGTACCGAGGAAGAAAAAATGGCACCCTGGTTAGCAGCATTTGATGACAACTTGGAGATTCTGCATGGCAGTGACGAACATGCCGTGAGCAGCATTGATTACGTTAAACAAAAAGCCAACATCCAGTTTAAATCCTTAAACTTTATGCGCGGCCGTTCGTTCAACAATGCCTTGATCATCGTCGATGAGGCACAAGGTTTAACCCAATTCCAATTGAAATCCATCGTGACGCGTGTGGGTTCTAACTCTAAGATCATTGTCTTAGGTAACTTGGCGCAAATCGATAACAAATACATTACCCCACTTACCTCAGGCCTAACCTATCTAGTGGAGCGCTGTAAGGCGTTTAAATACACCAGCATTATGCATGTGAACGGCATCGAACGTAGCCGCTTAGCGGAATTTGCCGAAGAAAACCTATAATCATAACCGCGAGAGCGCATCCATATGCGCTCTCATCCCCCCCCTCAATCCATTCACTTTTAATTCCATAAAAATATATAAAAGCAATTTAATATTATTTTTAGAAATAAAGAATTCATTGCTACCATGCCATCTTCTTAGATTGGAGGAAACAAACAATGGGATGGGAAGGCTGGTTTACCGCACTGCTCACCGTAGCAGTATTGATCACACTCATTAAGACAAGCATTAAGCCTCATATTGTCATGATGAGCGCCCTAACCTTGCTCAGTGTGTTAGGCATCCTGGATGCATCCGAGGCGTTAGCAGGTTTTTCCAACTCCGGACTGATTACAGTGTCAGCCATGTTTGTCGTCGCGGCTGGTATTCAGCATTCCGGTGGTATTGAACTATTGGTCAATAAGCTACTCGGCCAACCGAGTACGTTAAAAAGCGCCCTAGTACGTGTCTTTTTGCCCGTGGTGCCACTCAGTGCATTTTTAAACAACACCCCAGTGGTAGCGACCATGATCCCGGCACTGGTGTCTTGGTCCAAAAAAACTGGGATTGCCCCGTCTAAACTACTGATTCCGTTGAGTTACGCTGCTATCTTGGGTGGCACACTCACCTTGATTGGTACCAGCACCAATCTAGTGGTGAACGGCCAATATCAGAGTCTGACAGGCAATGCGGGCTTTGGCTTATTTGATATTACCCTAGTCGGCCTGCCTGTCGCCGTGCTTGGCTTAGTGGCTATGTATTTCTTTGCGCCAGTTTTGCTTCCGAATCGACAAGAGCATAATCCGTTCTCCAACTTACGCGAGTTCACGCTGGAAGTGTGCGTCAGCCATGCAGGTCCATTAGTCGGTAAAAGTGTGAAACAAGCGGGATTAAGGGATTTAAAACAGGTCTACCTTGTTGAAATTGAGCGTGGTCATACGGTGCTGTCCGCCGTGTCATCGGATGAGATTCTCTATGGCGGTGATCGCTTAGTTTTTACCGGTGAATCGCAAAGCATTACCGAGCTAATGCGCATTCATGGTCTAGAAGCCCCAGCACAATTGGAAAAGTCTTCGTTAGAAGACCCACATGCCGGTCGAGTGCTGGTAGAAGTAGTCGTTTCCACCCACTGCGATGCCATCGGCAGCAATATCCGTGATGCCCAGTTTCGTAACCGCTATGGCGCCGTCGTGTTGGCGGTGGCACGCAACGGTGAACGTCTGACGAGTAACCTTGGCAATATCAAATTACAAGCGGGTGATACCCTGTTGCTCGAAGCTAGGCCAGCGTTTGTCAGTCGCCAACAATATAATAAGGACTTCTTGCTGGTTAATAATATTGAACAGGACATTCCTAATCACACCAAAGCCTCATTATCTTGGCTCATTCTAGGTACTGCAGTCGCCACTGCGGCCCTCAATTTTACTTCGATGCTCAATGCCGCTTTGGTCGCTGCGGGGGTGATGTTGGTGACTCGCTGTCTATCCATCAAGCAAGCGGAGAAGAGTCTCGACCTAGGCGTGTATTTGACCATTGCCGCCTCATTTGCCTTAGGCAGTGCATTGCAGAAAACTGGCGCCAGCGAATATCTTGCCCATGCCATTGTTGATTTAAGTGCCGGCGATGCCCTACTACTGCTGATTTTAACCTACATCAGCGTGTCGATTATGACCGAGATGATCACCAACAATGCCGCCGCGATTTTGATCTTGCCGGTGATTTTGGAAATCACCGCCCAAGCCAACTTAAACCCTGAGCCCTATATTTTCGCGATTATGATGGCCGCCTCTGCCAGCTTCGCGACGCCTCTAGGCTATCAAACCAACTTGATGGTGATGGGGCCCGGTAATTATCGGTTTTCAGACTTCTTAAGAATTGGCCTACCAATGAACGTTTTTATCGGCATTGTGACCATTGCCATCCTAGCAAGCTTTTGGTCCTTGAGCCTTTAAGGCGTTTGTTAAGCCTCTCTTTAAGAAAGCATCAGGCACAAAAAAAGCGGCTAACAAGCCGCTTTTTTACGTTTAAG
>NZ_JBMMKT010000018.1:0-60756 GCF_057626615.1 Marinomonas sp. HM11-D
CGCTAATGCGGTCAGGGCTTTTTTACGTCTGTCGGAAATGCTCAGCCTAATAGCAAAGGGTGAATAGAAAACCCTGTACGTACACCAGCTTCCAACCACTGCCTACTGTTGAGAGATCTGACCCCTGAAATAATCAAAGCATTTTCTCCCCGAGCGCAGTTGGGTCGTACGAGCTGTCTCCTGACGGCGATTCAGATTTGCATTCCTGATGGACGGTCTTGGCTCTGATCCATTAAAAGCCAATGCTTCGCAGCTTATTTTCTTAAAAGTAAAAAATAAGAACACATCGCTTCAGCGTCTATATCAGGTGTTTGCTTTTTTATTCCTTAAGATTGTTGGTGAACACTACTGTCACAATCCTTACAAATGCACGTATTTTGCTTAATGACATCTATTTAGGAATAGCCAGTAGAAGTATTTCTCTGAATCTTAAGATTTCTTAACATAACCTTAATAAAAGTCTGTTAGGTGATCTGATGTTTGTTTTACGTGGTTTAATTTATTTGTTGGCATTAGCAGGGATTGCACAGTGCATCGCTTTGGAAGCATTCCAGTTTGGTACGGCGGCTGAGTATGGTGAGTCTTCGCTTACTGAGCATCTGCAGGATCTGTTTACTTTCTCCAGTGCTCTAACTTTTATGGTGTGTGCTTATCTTTCTAAGCCTCTACGTCAGGCCTGTATTCTTCTTAGTGCATTGATGTTTATGATGTTTGTACGCGAGTCTGATTCTCTGTTAGATACTCTTGTGTTCGACGGTGCGTGGCAGGTAATTGTTGGTGCTGTGATTATTCTAACGGTCTTCTCGCTACGTAACCAAGTGAAAGAGAGTTATGAGTCGTTGAAGCGTTTTTCTCATACTTCAAGCTTTGGTTTTGTAACCACAGGTCTAGTCATCATTTTAGCGTTTTCTCGTATGTTTGGTCGTACTAGTTTTTGGCAGAGTGTAACGGGTGATGCCTACGTTCGTACGGTAAAAAATATTGTCGAAGAAGGTACAGAGCTGCTGGGCTACAGTATCGTTATGATTGCAGCCACGGAGTTACTATTCTTTGTACTAGCGGCAGCAAAAGAGCGCAAAACCTCTGCAGTGGCAGCTAAAGCTAATTATGCAAAGGTTGAGTTAGCTCGTTAAGTTCATTGCGCAGCCAGTTTCTCAGTTGAGTTAATGCTGGCTCGTGTCGCCTACTATGCTTGTAGGCAATATAAAAGCTGTCTTGTGCGTTGTGTGCTGCACAAGGCAGCTTAATCAAGCCATCCCCTGGCGCAGTTTCGTTAAACATATAGTCATTTACTAAAGCGATTCCTAAGGAGTGCGCGGCTGCTTCGTGAGCCAGCATCAAATGACTAAAGCGATGAAAGTTAATCCCTTCCGGTAGAGATCTATTCTGTTCCAAATACCATCGATTCCAGTCCTCTGCATAGCGTTCATACATGCTGTAAGAAGTGATTAACGGGAACTGAGCGAGTGCTTCTGGCTGCTGTTTCAGTAATGCCTCTAGTTCTTCTGTCGTTGCAACGCCGAGCTCTGAAAGCAGATCTTGATAAAAGCTTTGGCTACAGACTGGGAATAGCCGCTCGGTATAAAACCAATCAAACTCAAAGCCGCGTTTCTCGTTTTCAACCGTAATAAAGCAATCTGCCACACGATCCGAAAGCTCGGGTTCGGAAAAAGTCATTTCAATGGTTAAGTCGAGGTTTGGGTGCTGGCGTTTCAGTTTAGGTAGTCGTGGAATTAGCCAATACACCGCAAATGAGCTGTACACCGCCAGCCTTAACTTGGTCTCGGTGATGCCTTTTACGTTTTCTGTTGCTCGGGCAATTTGATTTAAAGAACCAGTGATATTGTCTAAATACTGACGTCCTTCAACCGTAAGCTCCAGCTTTCTACCAGATCGAATAAACAGCTGTTCGCCCAAATAGTCCTCTAATGCTTTGATGTGATGGGAGACAGCACTTTGAGTGATATGTAGCTCATTAGCGGCTTGGGAAAAGCTGTTTAAGCGCGCTACAGCTTCGAAAACAGGGAGTGATTTTAGTGGTGGTAGGTTCATAACTTCTGATCTAAAAAACTAATACTAAGTAGGATTATATCATTTTATTGGATTTTATAGAGGCCCTATACTGCGCGCCAGTTACATCTCTTGTTGAGGAAGTTTTGCGGTGTCTGGAAGAAGCGTTAGTAGTGCGATTTTGGTGTTGGTGCTTGGAAATTTGATGGCGACCATTTGTGATGTGTTGATTAAATTAGCCAACGCAAATGAGGCGGTATTTCAATTTACCTTTTATCGTGTGCTGTTTATGTGTCTGGTGTTGGCACCGTTTGTATTGTGGCAGCGATCAGCAAATCCGTTGGCGGGGCTGAAGTTACATATACTGCGCGGTAACTTATGGGTGCTGACCTCTGTATTGCTGGTCATTTCTCTATCGCAGCTTCCTTTGGCGACCGCTAATGCTATTTTCTACACAGCGCCGATCTTTATTATTCTATTGGCGGTCGTGTTTTTCCGTGAAAAGCTGACAAAAACGGTGCTTTTTGCAGCTATCTCGGGGTTTCTAGGGGTGCTAGTGATTCTTAAGCCAAGTTACATTGGTTGGGGGATGGTAAGTGCATTGGGCTTTGCGTTTGTGTTGGCTGTAAATAGTCTGCTGGTGCGCAAAATGCCGCAAGGTCAGGGGGCGATGCATGGCTTATTTGTGGCGCAAATGTGTGCCTTGCCATTGGCTGCTGCGCTTGCGTATTGGGAGGGCAGTGCACTGTCTTGGCAGCAGCTAGGCTTGGCGTTCGGTTCCTCTATTTGTTCGGTGTTGTATAGCCTAGGTTGCTTAGTGGGGTACCGCTACGTGGCATCGAGCCAAGTGAGTTCAGCAGAATACTCTGGTCTGTTGTTTGCGATCTTAGCGGGCTTTGTGGTGTTTGGTGAAAGTGTTGATATGAGCTTGGTGCTGGGAGCTGTGTTGATTGTAGTGCCACTTCTTTATATTGGCCGCAAAGATATTTTGGCCGAGCGAGCGAAAAAGCGAGCAAGTTTACAGATAGACGCTGTTGCGGAAGCATAACAAGAAAAGCCCGATTTCAAGTCGGGCTTTTCTTTATTGGTTGTTGGTGGATTGGGCTGGCACTGGTGCCATTTGCTCTGGTGGCTCCCCAGTTTTGAGTAGATTCAGTAAGGTGGTGCGTTCCATGCTGGCCTTCAGGGCTAAATCCATTTGATATTGGTAGGTGGTTTCCCACTCAGAGCTTCGTGGCACCAGCTCGCCGAGATCGCCAATCGCCTGTCGCATCACTGAAAGATAGGCTTGAATGTTTTCTTCTTGATTAATCAGGATGTTTTTTAAAGCGGTTGCGCTGCTGTGGCGTAGATAGGTTTTAAGGGTTTCGTTTTCGGCGTTAATAGCACTTAAGGTGGTATTTTGCTGTTCTATACTTTGGCGCATTGCCGCAAGCTGAGTATCTACCTCAGATTGTTGATCAAAGATCAGTTCGCTCGGGTTGCTAGAGGTAACCAAGTAGTAAGTGATGCCTGAAGAGGCCGCTACGCTGAGCAAAAAGCACAATAAGAACCCCAAAATTAGGCCAATTGGTAAGTTGAGCTTGGTCTTTTTGCCATTGTCAGAATGTTCTGTTTGTTCTTTATTTTCCGCTAACTTACTCATGACGGCTCCTTAGTCGCTGGAAAGTTGGTTACTTATTATACGTATCGGATAAAACCATAAAGATATAACAACAAATATGCTGGAATTTATTCAGTTTTAGCATGGTTGCCCTTAAAATACCGCATAATCTGAGTCAGTGCTAATAACCTACTAAACTAGTCGGGTAAATACTTGATCAAAATAGTAGGTTTTTGTATGATCAAGGATATCCAATAGCATGTAAGTGGAAAGTTTATGCGCTTAACAACAAAAGGTCGTTACGCGGTAACTGCAATGCTTGATCTGGCTCTGCACACAGACAATGGGCCTGTGTCGCTCTCAGATATTTCCAGTCGCCAAGGTATCTCCTTATCCTACTTGGAACAACTGTTCGCTAAGTTGAGAAAGCGTCAACTTGTGATCAGTGTCAGGGGACCGGGTGGTGGATACCGTCTAAGTCGCGACCGTAGCGAAATCTTTGTGGCGCAGATTGTCGATGCGGTGAATGAATCCGTTGATGCAACTGGCTGCCAAGGTCGCAGTGATTGCCAAGGTGGACATACCTGTCTAACACATCATCTATGGTGTGACCTGAGTAATCAGATCCATGATTTTCTAAGTGAAATTAGTCTTGAAAATCTGGTCAAGCGCCAAGATGTTCGGCTGGTGGCTGAACGACAAAATAAAGACAGCAAGATGTCGGCTGCTACTTCCCAAGGGAAGATCTCTGCAGCCATCATCGGTTAACGAACACAACTAGCAGGGTGTTACCCTGGAAGAATGAGTGAGTTTCTAATATGACTGAGCAGATTGATAAGGCGTTAGCTCGAGAATACGAAGCGGGCTTCGTTTCTGCCGTAGAATCAGAAACCTTCGAGCCTGGTCTCGATGAGGATGTGATTCGCCGAATCTCTGAAGTCAAAGGTGAACCTGAGTGGATGCTGGAATGGCGTCTCAATGCGTTTCGTGTTTGGCAAGAAATGGAAGAGCCTGATTGGGCTCATGTATCCTACCCTAAGATCGACTACCAAGCGGTGTCTTACTACTCAGCTCCAAAGAGTATGAAAGACAAGCCAAAGTCTCTAGACGAAGTAGACCCAGAGCTACTACGTACTTACGAGAAGTTGGGTATCCCACTGGTGGAACAGCAGATGCTGGCGGGTATTGCGGTGGATGCAGTCTTTGACTCTGTTTCAGTTGTAACCACTTTCCGTGACAAGCTGGAAGAAGCGGGCGTTATCTTCTGCCCAATCTCAGAAGCTCTGCACAAATACCCTGATCTAGTGAAGCAGTACCTTGGTAGCGTTGTACCTACTAAAGATAACTACTTTGCAGCATTGAACTGCGCTGTCTTCACAGATGGTTCATTTGTTTACATTCCAAAAGGCACGCGCTGCCCAATGGAGTTGTCGACGTACTTCCGTATCAACGAACAAAACACTGGTCAGTTCGAACGTACTCTAATCATCGCGGATGAAGGTTCTTACGTAAGCTACCTAGAGGGCTGTACCGCACCTCAGCGTGATGAAAACCAATTGCACGCAGCGGTGGTTGAGTTGGTTGCCATGGATAATGCGGAAATCAAATACTCAACAGTACAGAACTGGTACCCAGGTGACGAAGAAGGTAAAGGTGGTATTTACAACTTCGTAACTAAGCGTGGTGTGTGTCATACCAATGCCAAGATCTCTTGGACACAGGTAGAGACAGGTTCTTCTGTGACTTGGAAATACCCAAGCTGTGTTCTAAAAGGTGATAATAGTGTCGGTGAGTTCTACTCAGTGGCGCTGACACGTGGCCGTCAGCAAGCGGACACCGGCACCAAGATGATTCACATCGGTAAGAACACTAAGTCAACGATCATCTCCAAAGGTATTTCTGCCGGTAAAAGTAACAACTCTTACCGCGGCCTAGTTCGTATGAACCCAGGTGCAGAAGGTGCGCGTAACTTCACTCAATGTGACTCGCTGCTGATCGGTGATCAGTGTGGTGCCCACACATTCCCATACGTAGAAAGCCGTAACCCATCGGCGATCGTAGAGCACGAAGCGACCACGTCTAAAGTAAGCGACGACCAAATGTTCTTGTGCCGTCAGCGTGGCGTAGATCCAGAAAAAGCGGTCTCTATGATCGTAAACGGCTTCTGTAAGGAAGTCTTTAAAGAACTCCCTATGGAGTTTGCCGTAGAAGCAGGCAAACTTCTCGAAATTAGCCTTGAAGGCTCTGTTGGTTAGGTTGAGGAACCCATTGAACATGTCAAACGAAAACACTTTGTTATCGATCAAAGATTTGCACGCAAGTGTAGAAGAAAAAAACATTCTCAAAGGTCTCAACCTAGACATTAAACCAGGTGAAGTTCATGCCATCATGGGCCCGAACGGCGCTGGTAAATCGACTACAGGTTACGTACTTTCAGGCCGTGATGGCTACGAAGTTGACAGCGGCTCGGTCACTCTAGACGGTAAAGATCTACTTGAAATGGAAGTAGAAGATCGCGCGCGTGCGGGTCTATTCCTTGCGTTCCAATACCCAGTTGAAATCCCTGGTGTGAGCAACCTTGAGTTCTTGAAAGTAGCGGTTGACGCGCAGCGTCAAGCACGTGGTGAGGAAACACTAACGTCGGCTGAGTTCTTGAAGCTAGCTAAAGAGGCGTGCAAACAAGTGAACTTGCCAGTGTCATTCCTGAAGCGTGGTGTCAACGAAGGCTTCTCTGGCGGTGAGAAAAAACGTAACGAAATCATGCAGATGATTTTGCTTCAGCCAAAACTTTGTATTCTTGACGAAACCGACTCAGGTCTAGATATCGACGCTATGCAAGTGGTAGCAAACGGTGTTAACAGCCAGCGTTCTCCTGAGCGTAGCTTCATCGTTGTAACGCACTACCAGCGTCTATTGGACTACATCAAGCCTGACTTCGTACACGTGCTAGCAGACGGTAAAATCGTTAAGAGCGGTGATGCGTCACTAGCGAAAGAGTTGGAAGAGCAAGGTTACTCTTGGCTACAAACTGAGCCAACAGAAGACGAACTAGAGGATTAATCATGAGTGAATGGTTACAACAAGCCATCGCTCGTGCCGACAGCATTCAAGATGGTTTTGAAGACCAGCGAGCGGCCTCGCTTGCGCTTCTAAAAGAGATTAAATGGCCAACGCGTAAAACTGAAGCGTGGAAGTACACACCGCTGCGTGCAGTAGAGCGTAGTGCGGCCGTCTTCAAGGAAGAATCTCCTGAGCTTGAACCGGTTGTGGTTGAAGGTCTTGAGTTCCTTGAACTGACATTTGTCGATGGCCAGTTGGTGTCTCTTCCTGAAGAGCTGCCAGAAGGTCTTACGATTGAAATGCAAGAGTCAAGCTTGTTCGCCACGATCAAGCCTGAGCGTCATGTATTTGGTCTGGTGAACGATGTGCTGGCAGCAGATGTGGCTGTGGTAACGGTTGCGGAAGGCGTTGCGGTAGAAAAACTACTACGTATCAACAACCTACTAAGCAATGGTGCACAAGGTCATATCCGTGTCGTGGTTGATCTGAAAGCTGGTTCATCACTTAAAGTGGTTGAAAATGCAGAAGGTCAGGGGGCGTCCCTAACCACGGCTTACACAGAGTACCAAATCGGTGCCGAAGCAAGCCTTGAACATTACCGTTTTGCGCTACAGGCAGGTGATAACGTTGCCATTGGTGGTAGCCACTTTAAACTGCTTGAGAAAGCGACGTTAAACAGTAGCATCATTGGTTTTGGTAGTGATCTTCAGCGTATCGACACAGATATTATTTATGCTGGTGAAAAGGCTGAAGCAAAGCTAAATGCGATTTACTTGCTAGATGGCAAAGAGCTGTTTGACTTGCACGCTAACGTTGAGCACGCGGTACCAAACTGTACCACGGAAGAAAACGTTCGTGGTATTGCTGGTGATAGCAGTCGTGCGGTATTCAACGGTCGTATCCATATTCACCGTGATGCACAGAAAACGTTGGCTGAGCTAAATAACCGCAACTTGTTGATGTCGAACAAGGCGGAAATCAATACTAAGCCTGAGCTTGAAATCTACGCCGACGATGTTCGTTGTGCCCACGGCGCAACCATTGCGGAAATCGACCGTAAAGCTCTGTACTACCTGCAAACACGCGGTGTTAGTCGTTCCCAAGCGCAGCTAATGTTGAGCTTTGGTTTTATTAATGAGTTGATCGACCAGATGCCAACTGCAGAATTGGCGGAATGGGTGCGTCCGATTATTCGTGACCGATTTGCTCAGATGGAAGTGAAATAAGCGAGAAGTCCATGAGTCTTGATGTCGCTGCTATTCGCGAGCAGTTTCCCATTTTAAAACGCGAAATCGATGGCAATCCTCTTATCTATCTTGATAACGCGGCGACGACCCAGAAGCCGCAGTGTGTCATTGATGCGCTAGTGGAGTACTACACGCAGTACAACTCAAACGTTCACCGTGGCGCGCACCGTCTAGCGGATGAAGCCACGCGCAAGTTTGAAAACGCACGCGACATCATCAAAGACTTCATTAACGCGCCTAAGCGTGAAGAAGTGATTTGGACTTCAGGCACGACCGAAGGCATCAATATGGTGGCCAGCGGTTTGGCGAAGCTACTGAAAAGTACTGACGAAGTCATCGTGACGGGCATGGAACACCATGCCAACATCGTGACTTGGCAGCAAGCTTGTAAAGCCGCTGGTGCAACACTGCGTACTGTGCCAGTCACCGATAAAGGCGAGCTAGACTTAGATGTGTACGTTTCATTGTTAAATGAAAATACCAAGCTGGTCGCGTTCCCGCATGTATCGAACTCTCTAGGTACTGTGAATCCAATTAAATGGATGACTGAGCAAGCGAAGAAATTCGGTGCTTGGGTGTCTGTTGATGGTGCTCAAGGTATCGCTCACGGTAATGTTGATGTTCAGGATATTGGTTGTGATTTTTACGCCTTTTCAGGGCATAAAATCTACGGTCCAATGGGCGTTGGTGCGCTGTGGGGGAAAGAAGAGTTGCTAGCGGATTGGCCTGTGTGGCAAACCGGTGGTGAGATGATCTCCACTGTGACCTTACAAGATGCGACTTGGAACGTATTGCCATACCGTCTTGAGGCGGGTACACCGAATGTCGGTGACGCCATTGCTCTAGGTGAAGCGATTCGTTGGTTCAGTGAATTTGATCATGCTGAAGTGGCTGCTCATGAGAAAGCTTTGATGGCGCGTGCCACAGAGCTTGCCAAAGACTTCGATGGCCTGCGTATGATTGGTGAAGCGGAAGACAAAGTGGGCGCATTCAGCTTTGTGTTGGATCATGGTCATCCAGCAGATATCGGCTTCTTATTGGATCGCCAAGGTGTAGCGATTCGTACCGGTGATCACTGTGCGCAGCCGTTGATGGCGCGCTTTGGTGTGCCAGGTACTGCGCGTATGTCATTCTCGATTTACAACACGATTGAAGAAGTTGAACAGTTCTTCAAAGCGTTGAAAAAAGTTCACATGATGTTGGCTTAGGAGGCATTATGTCGACAGAAACATTCGATCCGAATCAAACGGTCACCATGACCGATGCGGCACGTAAGTTCTTTGCAACAAAACTGAAAGCGCAAAGCGAAGGCAGTCTAGTGCGTCTAAGCACCAAAGAAAGTGGCTGTACCGGTTATGCTTACGTGCTTGATATCGTTGCTGCGGCACACGATGGCGATGCTATCATCGACTTTGATGGTGTGAAGCTGGCGATTGACGATGAGTCTCTGACTTTGCTAAAAGGCACAGAGATTGACTTGGTGCGTGAAGGCATTAACCAAGTCGTAAAATTTAATAACCCCAATGTGGTTGCGGAATGCGGCTGCGGCGAAAGCTTTAGTGTGAATTAATAGCATGCAGAAAATGGTCGTCACTCAGCGCGAGTGTCCAGCGCGTCGAGTTCCAAGTGGTGAGCACACCAGCATTCCAGAAGGTCAGTTTATTACCATCAACCAAGCGTTGGGTGGTAACTACACGGTGACTTTTCAAGGCAACATGCTGCGCATTGATGGCACGGATGCGGATGCTATTGGTCAAGAGCCAGAAGTATTAAGCTTTAGCGATGATGGTTCCGGTCAAATCGTTGAAGACCAAGTATGGCAGGCGTTGGACAGTGTCTACGATCCTGAGATCCCGATCAGTTTGGTGTCTTTGGGGTTGGTTTACAATGTCTCTGTGGATCAAGCCGAAAAGCAAGTGGCCATTCAAATGACCTTGACTGCACCGGGGTGTGGTATGGGGCCAGTACTGGTCAGTGATGTGAAATACCGCGTGGCGAAAGTGCCGAACGTGGCCAATGTCCATGTGGAATTGGTATTTGATCCGCCATGGTCGCGTGAAATGATGAGTGAAGAAGCGCAGCTTGAAGCGGGCTTGTTCTTCTAACGCATACAGTTCCCGTACAAAATCGACTACAATACCCGACGGCCAATGTTTCGACCATTGGCCGTTTCTTTTTGTGCCGTTCCATCTATTGCACTATTTAATTCAGCGAGGCGTTATGTCTTTACCGACACCAGAAGAGATTATCGACGACATTACTTTCTTTGATGATTGGGAAGAGAAGTACAAATACATTATCGACTTAGGTAAATCTCTGCCTGAGTTTGACGACGCTTGGCGTACGCCAGAGCGTCTAGTAAAAGGCTGTCAAAGCAATGTTTGGATTCAGCCGGGTAGTGCGCAGGATTCCGTAAAAGGTGAAGTGCTGACCTTTGCCGTCGACAGCGATGCCGTGATTGTGCGTGGCCTACTTGGTCTAGTGATGGCAGCTTACAATGACAAGACGCCAGCCGAGATCTTAGCATTCGACATTGATGCGTATTTCTCAGAGTTGGATCTAGAGCGTCACCTGAGCCCGACCCGTGGCAATGGTCTACGTTCAATCGTGGGTCGTGTACAAGCCATCGCTAAAGCATCTGTTTAATTCGCGTTACTTTTAAATCTGCGTTACCTCGGAGAGTTCCCATGCAAACACCTGTTTACCTCGACAACTCAGCGACCACACCGGTTGATCCTCGTGTCGCGGAAAAAATGATGCAATGTCTTACTCAAGACGGCAACTTCGGCAACCCTGCATCACGCTCACACCTGTTTGGTTGGCGTGCTGAAGAAGCGGTGGAAGATGCACGTTTGCAGGTCGCGGAACTGATCGAGGCGGATGCTCGGGAGATCGTTTGGACCTCGGGGGCAACTGAAGCGAACAACCTAGCCATTAAAGGTGTAGCTGAAGCCAATAAGCTTAAAGGTCGTCATATTGTGACCTCAATGATTGAACACAAAGCGGTGTTAGATCCTTGTCGCCAGCTTGAGAAAGAAGGTTTTGAAGTGACTTACTTGCAGCCAAACGCTCACGGTGAAATCACCGTGGATAGCGTCATTGCCGCGCTGCGCGAAGACACTATTTTGGTGTCTCTGATGCACGGCAATAACGAGCTGGGTGTAGTAACGGACATTGCTGCGATTGGTAAAGAAACCCGTGCTCGCGGCATTTACCTGCATGTGGACGCCGCGCAAACCACTGGTAAAGTAGCGATTGATGTCAATGCCATGAACGTTGATCTGATGTCTTTGACGGCCCATAAAACTTACGGTCCAAAAGGCATTGGTGCCTTGTATGTGCGTCGCTCGCCGAAGGTGAAGCTGGAAGCGCAAATGCACGGCGGTGGTCATGAGCGCGGTATGCGTTCTGGCACCTTGCCGACCCACCAAATTGTGGGGATGGGGGAAGCCTTTGCTATTGCAAAAGCGGACATGCAAGCGGATTGCGAGCGTATTACGACCCTGCGTGAAAAGTTGTGGCTGGGACTATCTGAAATGCCGGGAGTGCACCTAAATGGCGATTCTAAAAATCGTGTGGCGGGTGTGATCAATGTCGGTTTCGATGGTGTGGAAGGCGAAGTCTTGTTGATGTCGCTAGCGGATGTGGCGCTGTCTTCTGGTTCTGCCTGTACCTCAGCTAGCCTAGAGCCATCTTATGTATTACGTGCCATTGGTTTGTCGGATGAGTTGGCCCATGCGTCTTTGCGTATGTCAGTAGGGCGCTTTACCACAGATGAAGAGATCGATTTCGTCATTGAAACGGTGAAAAATGCCGTGACTCAGTTGCGTGGTATGTGAATTGTTTAAAAACGCGTATTTTCGCGTTTTACCTTAAAAAAACGCCGTGGATACATACAAATTTCATAAAGACATGCGTATAATCCGCACGCTTAAAGTTATTAGTCGGTCATGCAATATCGCCTGACCATTGAAATTCAAATTTGGAGTTTAACATGGCGCTAGAACGCACTCTATCTATCATCAAGCCAGATGCTGTTGCTAAAAACGTAATCGGTGAAATCTACTCTCGTTTCGAGCGTGCTGGTCTGAAAATCGTTGAAGCTAAAATGATTCAACTAGACGACGAGCTAGCTGGTGGTTTCTACGCTGAGCACAAAGAGCGTCCATTCTACAAAGACCTAGTTGCATTCATGACTTCTGGTCCAGTTGTAGTATCTGTTCTTGAAGGCGAAGGCGCAGTTCTACGTCACCGTGAACTAATGGGTGCGACTAACCCTAAAGAAGCAGCAGCTGGCACTCTACGTGCTGACTACGCTGAGTCTATCGATGCGAACGCTGTTCACGGTTCTGACTCTGTTGAGTCTGCTGCACGTGAAGTTGCTTACTTCTTCGGTAAGTAATTGATTTAAGGCCTACCTTTTCAATTTAGAAAAGATGGTTTAGAGGGAGCGGGCCTATGGCCCGCTTCTTTGCAGAGGCTTCTGAAAAGCGTAATCCCTTTTCAGAAGCTTTTTTGTCTACACTTAACGCTTTAAGCGAAACGATTGAATACCTATGACTGACACCCAAAAAGTAAACCTACTAGGCCTTTCGCCAGATAAGCTCATTGAATTCTTTGAGTCGATCGGTGAAAAGAAATTCCGCGCAACCCAAGTGATGAAGTGGATTCATCAGAAGGGCGCTGAGTCCTTCGAGGAAATGACGGATGTTAGTAAGAAGTTGCGCGCTAAGTTGGAAAATATCTGCGAAATCCGCGCACCGGAAATCGTGTCCCAGAACATTTCTACCGATGGCACACGTAAGTGGATCATTCGTACCGAAGGTGGTCAAAACAACTGCGTCGAAGCGGTTTTGATTCCAGATGGTGATCGTGCGACGCTTTGTGTCTCATCTCAGGTAGGCTGTTCGTTGGACTGTAGTTTCTGTTCGACTGGTAAGCAGGGCTTTAACCGTAATCTAACGGCTGCGGAAATCATTGGTCAGGTTTGGATTGCAATCAAGTCCTTTGGCCCAATGGACCCAAATGGCCCACGCCGCGTGACCAACGTGGTGATGATGGGTATGGGTGAGCCATTGATGAACTTCGAACCTGTTGTTGATGCCATGACTTTGATGATGCACGACAATGCCTACGGTTTGTCGAAGCGTCGTGTGACCTTGAGTACCTCTGGTGTCGTGCCACGTATTTACGACTTGGTAAAACGTACCGATGTGTCGTTGGCGATTTCTCTGCATGCGCCGAACAATGCGCTGCGTAACGAGTTGGTGCCGATCAACAAAAAGTACCCAATCGAAGAGCTTTTAGAAGCGTGTCAGTTCTACCTAGATAACTTGCCAGATAAGCGTCATATCACCATTGAATACACGGTGATGGCGGGCGTGAATGACCAAGAAGAGCATGCGCGTGAATTGTCTAAGCTACTAGAAAACTTGGAATGTAAGATCAACTTGATTCCATTTAACCCGTTCCCGCACTCTGGTTACGAGAAACCATCGAATAACCAAACGCGCCGTTTCCAAAAGATTTTGGCGGATGATGGTTACACAGTTACGGTACGTACTACCCGTGGCGATGATATCGATGCGGCTTGTGGCCAATTGGTGGGGGACTTCTTAGATAAGACACGTCGTTCACAAAAATACATCGAGCTTCGTGAAGTCTCAGAATAAGTCTGTTTTTGGCCAAAAATGCTCTGACGTATGGGTGTGATGTCAGCAATACGTCAGATTCACTCAAAAACTTGCCGTTGATAGAAAAGATTTTCATCATTTTCACGTGATAGGTTTGCTGGGCGGGCGCAATCTTGATTTAATACAGAGCGAATAAAAGAAAGCGTTTTTTATTAATTTCAGGCATTTTAGGTCCGCTACATTGGACTGGTTACGCTACCGTTTTGTCTACCGCTGCGTTCCATTGCTCGGTAATGACCTACATTTGGGTAGCTCAGCGCTTTCAGCCTGCTATACCAAGGTAATACCATGACAACCGAATTAGAGATGGATATCGCTCCCGAATCAGGTAAACAGAACTTAGCGATTGGCCAAGTTCTTCGAGCGAAACGTCTAAGCTTGGCGCTGGATGAGCGTCAAGTGGCTACACAATTAAAGCTTTCTATCGACAGTGTTTATGCCCTTGAAGACGGTGCTTTTGATCGTTTTCGCTCGGCGACCTTTGCCCGTGGTTATCTGAAAAGTTACTGCCGACTATTAGGCTTAGATCACCATCCTGTCTTAGAGGCCTTTGACCAGCAGCAATCGGTTAAAGAAAGTAATCTACGTCCAGTGGATAATGTCGAGGTGCAAACGTCTGGACGAGATCCTATCTTCATTATTGTCTCTGTGATCATCATCGCCATTATTGCCTTTGTCGTGTTCTGGTGGCCGTCTCAGTCTTCGGAGACTGAAGAGACCACTGCGGCAGCGCAAGAGCAAATGAGTGACGAGAATACACAAGCAGAGATCAGCGAAGCCGAGTCTAATCTAGAAACACTTATTGCCGCGCAAAGCGAGTCTGATGCAGAGCCTGCGTCACAGGAAACGGACATCGATTTTGCCGCGTTAGCTGACAGCATGAACGAGTCAGGCCAAGAGACCGACACCGATGTGGTGACGGGACTGTCTGCAGAAACCATTGCATTATTGGAAGATGCGGGTGTAGACCCTGAACAAGTGGAAGAAGCCACCCGTGAATCTGACGTCTTGCCTGAAGTGAGTGTGGCAGAAACACCCGCGCCAGCCATTGTTAGTCATGACATCGTGGTGCAATTTGCCGCCAACTGCTGGACTGAGATTCGTGATGGCTCAGGCCGAATTTTATTTTCTGGCGTAAAATCTGCGGGCTCTAGCCTTGAATTAGATGGCCAAGCACCTTATCGAGTAACCCTAGGTTACGCACCTGGTGTGTCTAAATTAATTTACAAGGGAGAAGTGTTTAACTTCTCATCTTACGTACGCAAAGACCTAGCTCGATTTGAGCTTAAATAGAGATAAGCATGCATTTCGAATCGCCTATTAAACGCCGCCAATCCCGTCAAATCATGGTTGGTAATGTACCGGTTGGTGGCGGTGCACCTATCAGTGTGCAGAGTATGACCAACACAGAAACCTGTGATGTGGCCGCTACTGTTGCACAAATTCGCGCTATCCAAGACGCGGGCGCTGACATTGTTCGCGTATCTGTGCCTTCTATGGACGCTGCGGAAGCATTCAAAGCCATTCGTGAGCAAGTATCAGTGCCGTTAGTGGCCGATATTCACTTCGATTACAAAATCGCGTTGAAAGTTGCTGAGTACGGTGTTGATTGTCTTCGCATTAACCCAGGTAACATCGGCAACAAAGACCGTGTTCGTGCGGTGGTGGATTGTGCTCGTGATAAAAACATTCCGATCCGTATTGGCGTTAACGCTGGTTCTTTAGAAAAAGACCTGCAGAAGAAATACGGTGAGCCAACGCCAGACGCGCTAGTGGAATCGGCGTTTCGTCAGATCGAATACTTTGATGCGTTGGATTTCCAAGAATTCAAACTGAGTCTAAAAGCGTCTGATATCTTCATGACGGTCGAAGCCTACCGTAAAATTGCCTCACAAATTGATAACCCGCTGCATTTGGGTATCACCGAGGCGGGTGGTTTCCGTTCCGGTACGGTAAAATCGTCCATCGGTTTAGGCTTGCTGTTGATGGATGGCATTGGTGACACACTTCGCGTGTCGTTGGCGGCGGATCCGGTGCAAGAAGTCAAAGTCGGTTGGGACATGTTGCGTAGTTTGAAACTGCGTAACCGTGGTATCAACTTCATCGCTTGCCCAAGTTGCTCGCGTCAGAACTTCGATGTGGTGAAAACCATGAACGAATTGGAAGAGCGCCTAGAAGACATCAAGGTCTCTATGGACGTTGCCGTGATCGGCTGTGTAGTAAACGGTCCAGGTGAAGCGAAAGAAGCAGATCTAGGTCTTGCTGGTGGCTCACCAAACAACTTGGTCTACCTAGACGGTAAACCGAATACAAAAGTTAAAAACGAAACCTTGGTAGACGATCTTGAACGCATGATTCGAGAAAAAGCCGCTGCCAAAGAAAAAGAAGAATCCAATCTTATCGCTAAGTCATAAGGGCACGAATAGTGGGTCGTAAAGTACAAGCAATTCGCGGAATGAATGACATTCTGCCGGGCCAATCATCAGTTTGGCAGTACCTAGAAAAAACAGTTACTGAAGTGGTTAGTGGCTACGGTTATCAGCAGATCCGTTTCCCGATCGTTGAACATACCGAATTGTTCAAACGTGGCGTGGGTGAAACAACGGACATCGTTGAAAAAGAAATGTACACCTTTGATGACCGTAACGGTGAGTCTTTAACTCTGCGTCCTGAAGGTACCGCAAGCTGTGTACGTGCCGCCGACCAAGCTGGTTTGCTGTTTAATCAAACACAGCGTCTTTGGTACGTTGGCCCAATGTTCCGTTACGAACGCCCGCAAAAAGGTCGTTACCGCCAGTTCCACCAGATTGGTGTGGAATCGTTTGGGATGGCAACGCCGGATATCGATGCGGAATTGATTATTCTGACAGCTCGCCTATGGAAGAAGCTAGGCTTGCTTGAGCACGTTGAGTTGCAGTTGAACACCATTGGTGTGGCGGCGGCTCGTGAAGCCTTCAAAGCAGCTTTGGTGGAATACCTAACGGAATTTAAAGATCAGCTAGACGAAGACAGCCAGCGTCGTTTGACGACCAACCCGTTGCGTATTTTGGACTCAAAGGACGAAGCAACGCAGAAAGTGTTGGCCAATGCGCCAAGTTTAGAAGATTACATCGATGACGAATCACGCGAGCACTTCGAACGCTTGCAAGCGATCTTGACTGCTAACGATGTCCCCTTTGTGATTAACCGCAAGCTGGTACGTGGTCTAGATTACTACGGCAAAACCGTATTTGAGTGGGTGACCTCTCACCTAGGCGCACAGGCAACGGTGTGTGCTGGTGGCCGTTATGATGGTCTAGTCGAGCAGCTAGGTGGTCGTGCTACCCCTGCTGTGGGTTTTGCTATGGGGGTTGAGCGTCTAGTGTTGTTGCTAGAAACCCTTGAGCTCATCCCAGCTGAAGCGAAAGACACCACTGACATTTTTGTGGTGAGCTTTGGTGATGCTGCGGAACTTCAATCGTTTGTTGTGGCCGAAGCGTTACGTAATGCCGGCCAAGGTTGGACCGTACTACGTCATTGTGGTGGTGGTAACTTCAAGAATCAAATGAAGAAAGCCGACAAATCTGGCGCGCGTTTTACCCTAATTCTAGGTGAAACGGAAGTCGCAGAAGGCGTGGTACAAGTAAAAGACATGCAGACAGGTGAACAGACATCTTGCGCAAATGATGCGTTGGTCGCAAGCTTGTTGGAAAAGCTTAACGGTTAATATTGAGCACAGCCGTTCGCAATAGGATTATGAGGAACACAGTGTGTCTGAAGTAAAGACTGAAGAAGAACAAATCGAAGCGTTTAAAGCGTGGTGGAAGAAAAACGGTACTTCGCTGGTATTAGCGGTAGCCGTGGGTGTCGGTGGCTATTTTGGTTTCCAAACATGGAAAACCAGCCAAGCGAACCATCTAGCGGAAGCGTCTTCATTGTACCAGAATTTGACCGAAGCGGCGTCAGATCTGGAGAAAGAAGAAAACCAGAAAACCGTGCGTTTTATTGCTCAGCAATTAGCGGACGATTACGACGACACTGGCTATGCCATGTTTGGGCAGTTGTTCGTGGCGCGTATCGACGCTCAAGCAGGCAACTACGATGCGGCGGTTAATGCCTTATCGACTGTGGTTGAGAAGTCAGAAGATGCTTCGTTTGATGCAGTTGCGAACATTCGTATCGCTCGCCTACAAGCAGAGCAGGAAAAATACGACGCAGCGTTAACGACTTTAAATGCAGTGAAGCAAACTGAATTTACTGGTCAAGTTGAAGAACTACGTGGCGACATTCTGTTGGCCCAAGGTAAGCGTGACGAAGCGCGTGAAGCTTACCAAAGTGCGTCAGCGGCAATGGGAGAAGGTGCGCAGCACCCTCTATTAGAGATCAAACTGAAAGATCTGGTGAAGGGCTAGTTAACTATGTGGAAGCCAATGATCGCGGCAGCCGTTGTTAGTGCTGCATTGCTACAGGGTTGTTCAACTCGATTGTTACCGCCACCGGCTGGAATTGACCAGCAAGTGTACTTCGATGCTCATTGGCGTACCAAGGTTAACGGTCAGGCCGGTGAACAGACGGAAACCTTCAATATGGTTGCTCAAGATGACAGCCTGACGTTGGTGACCAATCGTGGTGATGTGTATGAACTAGAGCAATCTTCTGGTGGCCAGTTGGTACACGTGAAAACTGACTTTCATCCAAGTGCAGGGGTTGCTCGAGACGGCGATAATGTCTTCTTTGGTACCTACGATGGTGAGCTAGTGGCGGTGTCATTAGCGGACAAGAAAGTGCTATGGAGCAAATCCCTAACCTCTGAGATCTTATCGGAAACCGGTAACGGTCAAGGTCGAGTCGCGGCGATCACGGGTGATGGTTGGTTGACGGTGATGGATGCTGCCAATGGTAATACCTTGTGGCGCGACAAAGAAGATTTACCAGCCTTGACGGTACGTGGTACCACAGCGCCAGTGATTGTGGATGGTAAAGTAATTGCTGGTTTTGCCACGGGTAAAGTGAAAGCTTATAACCTGCAAACCGGTGATCAGATTTGGGAATATGCCGTCGGTAAACCGGAAGGTCGTTACGAAATCGAGCGTCTGTCTGACGTGAGTGCGCGTTTTGCGGTGGCGAATGGTTTGGTTTACTCCGTAGCATACAATGGCACCGTCACAGCGTTAGCGCTGCAGACCGGCCGTCCTGTTTGGCAACGTAATATTTCCAGCGCCGTGAGTGTGGCGGTGAAAGGTAATGAGTTGGCGGTAGTCGATCAAAATAACGTGGTGTACAGCTTGAACGCACGTAATGGTTCAACACTGTGGGAAAACGATTCTTTGAAAGATCGTGATCTAGTATCCCCTGTATTTTATAAGGATTATGTGGCCGTATTGGATCGCGGCGGTTGGGTGCACTTGCTAAATCGTACCTCTGGTGAAGCAGAAGCGTGGACTTTAGCCGATTCTAAGCGTCCGGCAGGCAGTCGCATGGTGTCGAACGATGAACAATTGTTTATACTTACGCCAACTGCGAATGTGACCGCGTTACACTATTGGTAGTAGACGTCGTCTCGAGCGAACGCTCAAAGCAATTTTTGAAGAGGCTGCTTCGCTCAAAAGGCGTAGCAGCCACTTTGTATTTTTATAGGTTGAAAAAATGATCCCAGTTATTGCATTGGTCGGTCGACCCAATGTTGGAAAATCTACCCTGTTTAACCAGCTAACACGCTCTCGTGATGCATTGGTAGCAGATTACCCAGGTCTTACACGTGATCGTAAGTACGGTGATGGTAAAGCGGGTGAGCATGAATTTATCGTTATTGATACCGGCGGTATCAGTGGTGACGAACAGGGCATCGACGAGAAAATGGCGCGTCAGTCATTGCTTGCGATTGAAGAAGCGGACGCGGTACTGTTCCTAGTAGACGGTCGTCACGGCTTGAACCCAGCGGATGAAATGATTGCTAACCACCTACGCCGCTCTGAAAAGCCGGTTTACTTGGTGGTCAACAAAACCGACGGTATCAATGAAGACATCGCTTTAGCGGACTTCTACTCCCTAGGTATGGGTGAGTTGTACCCATTGGCTGCGGCCCACGGTAAAGGTGTACGCGCACTGATTGATACGGTCATGGAGTTGTTTGCGGATCGCATTGCGGAAATGCGTGAGCAAATCGAGTTCAATGCCAAAGGTATCCGTATTGGTGTGGTTGGCCGTCCAAACGTGGGTAAGTCGACGCTGGTTAACCGTATGTTGGGTGAAGAGCGTGTTGTGGTATACGACATGCCAGGCACCACACGTGACAGTGTCTACATCCCTTACAAACGCCATGACAAAGATTACACCCTGATCGATACTGCAGGTGTGCGTCGTCGTAAGCATGTGAAAGAAGCGGTTGAGAAATTCTCGATTGTGAAGACCTTGCAAGCGATCCAAGATGCGAACGTAGTGATTTGTGTGATCGATTCTCACGAAGACCTAGTAGAGCAAGATCTGCACATGATCGGCTACGTACTGGATGCGGGCCGTGGTTTGGTGATTGCGATCAACAAGTGGGATGGTCTTAAGAAAGAAGATCGTGAGCACATCAAGAAAGAAGTTGAGCGTCGTCTTGGCTTCGTTCCTTACGCTAAAGTGCACTACATTTCGGCACTACACGGTACCGGTGTAGGTGATTTGTACGACACCATCGAAGAAACTTACGAGTCGTGTTACGCGAAATGGTCGACTAACCGTCTGACGCGTATTCTAGAAGATGCGGTAACCGAGCACCAACCACCAATGGTGAAAGGTCGTCGTATCAAACTACGTTACGCTCACCAAGGGGGCTCCAACCCTCCACGTATCGTGGTGCACGGTAACCAAACGGATTCTTTGCCAGGTAGCTACAAGCGTTACCTAGAAAACAAATTCCGTACTGTGCTGAACATTACTGGTACGCCGATTTCGTTTGAATTTAAGTCTTCGGACAACCCATTTGCGCCAAATCGCTAAGCAAATTGGTTAAGTCTTTTAAAAGCCCCGTTTGAGTCGCATCAAACGGGGCTTTTTTGCCTCTACTCGACATTCGTCTTAAAACTATTGTTCCAGCCGCTCAGTTCCGCTACTTTGAAACAACAATAGGACGAACTTAGACTAAGAACAATAATAACGGAGCGCTTATGACTCACTCGGTAGAATTTTCTTCTCTGCCTTTTGCCAGCCATTTTACGCTGGGTCGCATTCGCTTGAATTCGGCGCGTACTTTAAATGCCTTATCCCTTGAGATGATCGAGGCGATGTTGCAGCAGCTGCAAGCCTGGCAGGAAGATCCTTACGTGGTGGCCATACTGATCGAAGGCGATGGTGCGAAAGGCTTTTGCGCTGGCGGTAATGTGGTGGATGTGTACCGCTCGATTGCAGAGCAAAATGATCAAGGCGCCTTTAGTTTGCAATATTTTGGTCGCGAGTATCAGCTCGATCAGCTGATTCAAGAATACCGTAAACCGGTTATTTGCTGGGGCCACGGTTATGTGATGGGCGGTGGCATGGGGCTCTTTATGGCTGCACGCTATCGACTGGTGATGCCATCCTCGCGTCTGGCCATGCCGGAGATTAAAATAGGCTTGTACCCCGATGTGGGCGCCAGCTATTTCCTCAATCAACTGCCCGAGCATTTTGCCCGCTTTCTTGCTTTAACCGCTTATCAGGTAAACGCTACCGATGCCTGTGAGCTTGGTTTGGCGACCCATTATATTTGTGACGAAGCTTACCTAGAATTAGTTGATCAACTGGCGGCTGGTACCCTAGAGGACAACAGTCATGAGCACGTTGTTCAGCATATTGAACGGGTCTTGCATGGCTTTACCATGTCTGATGATCTGCCGCTGTTAAAGCCTGAACTGATTTCCCATGAAAAAGAACTAGAAAAACTGATGAGTGGCGATATCGTCAATATCTACCATTCTTTAAAGAGTTATCAGAATGACAGTCCAGCGCTGATGGCGGCAAGAGATAACTTTCTCAAAGGCAGCCCATTATCCGCATGCTTGATTCTGGAGCAACTTAGCTGGGGCAAAGGACAAACCTTAGCTGCGGTGTTTGAGCGTGAAACGACGCTTTCCGTTAATATCAGTGTACACGGCGATTTCTGTGAGGGCGTTAGAGCACTGTTGGTGGATAAAGACCAAAAGCCCGTTTGGCAACACAGTAATGTGATTGAAGTACCGAAAGAGTCTCTGGCCAGCTACTTTAATCCTGCGCCGACGTTGACTGAGTTGCACTCATGTCAGTCGAGCTAGTGGCTTTTTGTTGGTAATCTTTTAACACTATTTTTAACGCAGCAATGGCAGTGTCGTTCGGGATGTTATTTTCTTCTAGCAAGGCAATAAGGTCGACGGCTAGTTTGATATGGTCTGGAGCGGCATCTAATGACATGGATTTATTCTGCATATTTGCTGTCATGTAATTGGTATAAGCTTTTCTTACAACAGGACGACCTGTCCTATTGAGCAGCATGTTAACACATCCTTGAGGTGCACGTGGTTACAAATGAATTTTGGTTGGAACGTTGGCAGTCAGGACGCATTGGCTTCCATCGTGATGAAGTGAACCCTTGGTTGGTAAAATACTGGCCGCAAGTGCCCCGTGGTGCCAAAGTGTTGGTGCCATTGTGTGGCAAGTCAGCGGATTTATTGTGGTTGGCCAATCAAGGATATGCGGTCACAGGCGTAGAACTATCGCCGATGGCGGTGGTGCAGTTTTTCGGTGATAACGATTTGACCTACCATACGGAGCAAGTGGGCAATGTTAAAGTTCACAGTGCAAATGATTTGCCGCTGCGTATCGTGGAAGGGGACTACTTCGACTTTGACGAAACTGGCTTTGATGCCTGCTATGATCGTGCGGCCTTGGTAGCGATGCCAGAAGAAAAACGTGAACAGTATGTGTTGCATACCAAACAACGTTTATCGCCACAGGCGTCTTTGTTACTGATTACCCTTAGCTACGATGGCGATCAGGCGGGACCACCGTTCTCTGTATTAGATTTTGAAGTCAGCGAGTTGTGGGGCGAGTGGATCCATAAAGTGGCCAGTGAAGATCTGCTACAAGTGGACGAGCGTTATCAAGGTTTGGATCGTACCTTTTACGAGGAAACTGTTTGGCGTATTACCAGTCAATAATATCCCTATATACCTGACTAATTTTCTGGGATAATAGGCGCATCAACGATTCCAGATTCACCAATCTCCCAAGCGTTCATCGCTTGGGATAGAGTTCATATGATCAAACGACACAAAACCGCTCCAGATATTTTCTCTTATTCGCCTTATTGGGCGGAATGCTTTGGCGTTGCGCCATTTTTACCGACCAGCCGTGAAGAAATGGATGCCCTAGGTTGGGACAGCTGTGACGTCATTATCGTCACTGGGGATGCCTACGTAGACCATCCAAGCTTTGGTATGGCGGTAATGGGGCGCGTGCTGGAAGCACAAGGTTTCCGTGTTGGTATCATTGATCAGCCGGATTGGCGTAGCCCAGACGACTTTATGCGTCTTGGTCGTCCGAACCTCTATTTTGGTGTTACGGCCGGTAACATGGACTCCATGATCAACCGCTATACCGCTGACCTAAAAGTGCGTAACGACGATGCCTACACACCTTACGGTGAAGGTGGCAAGCGTCCAGATCGTGCGGTTATTGTGTATTCACAACGCTGTAAACAAGCCTACCATGATGTGCCAGTGATGATCGGTGGTATCGAGGCGAGTCTACGCCGTATCGCCCAGTACGATTACTGGAGTGATGAAGTACGTCGTTCGGTATTGGTGGACTCCACGGCTGATATCCTTTTATACGGTAACGCTGAGCGTGCCATCATTGAGGTCACTCATGCGATGGCCAATGGTAAGCGCATGGATGAGATCTTAAATGTACGCGGCACCACCGTGATTCGTGATGTACCGCCAGGCGGTTATACTGAGATCGACTCAACACGCGTGGATTGGCCGGGTAAGGTGGATCAGATTTACAGTCCGTATGAATATATTCCGGAAGGAAAATGTCAGACCGGCGAGGCTGATAAAGACGATGATGTGATGCCGATCCGAGTGATCCCTGCGCCGTTGCGTAAAGGGGAGAAACTGGATGCGGAGAAAACGTATATCCGTCTACCATCGTTTGAGAAAGTTTCTAAAGACCCTGTGTTGTATGCACATACCTCGCGTATTTTGCACCTAGAGTCGAACCCACATAACGCTCGTGCCTTGATTCAAAAACATGGCAAGAAAGAAATTTGGGTCAACCCACCACCAATTCCGTTGGAAACACCGGAAATGGACGGTGTGTTCGATTTGCCTTATGCCCGTGTGCCGCATCCAAAATACCAAAAAGCGCGTATTCCGGCCTATGACATGATCAAGACTTCGATCAACATCATGCGCGGTTGTTTTGGTGGCTGTACTTTCTGTTCTATCACTGAACACGAAGGTCGCGTAATTCAGTCTCGTTCACACGAATCGATTCTTAATGAGATTGAAGACATTAAGCGTAAGGTGCCAGGCTTTACCGGTCATATTTCTGATTTGGGTGGCCCCACATCGAACATGTACCACTTGAACTGTAACGATGATGAAATCCAAGCATCGTGCCGTAAGTTGTCCTGTGTCTACCCAACCATTTGTTCGAATTTGAAAACTGATCACAGCGCGACCACCGAGTTGTACCGTAAAGCCCGTGCCGTGAAAGGGATCCATAAGGTGTCGATTGCCTCGGGTTTGCGTTACGACCTGGCCGTTGAAGATCCTGAGTATGTCCGTGAGTTGGTGACTTATCACGTGGGCGGCCTGTTGAAGATTGCTCCAGAGCATTCGGAAGAGGGGACCCTGTCGAAAATGATGAAGCCAGGCATGGGCACTTATGACCGCTTCAAAAAAATGTTCGACAAGTTCTCGAAAGAGGCGGGTAAGACCCAGCATTTGATTCCCTATTTCATCGCTGCACACCCAGGTAGTAGTGATGAAGATATGATGAACCTTGCTGTCTGGTTGAAGAAAAATGACTTTAAGCCGGATCAGGTACAAACGTTCTATCCATCGCCGATGTCATTGGCCACCGCCATGTACCACTCAGGTAAGAACCCGCTTCACGGTGTGACCTATAAGAGTGAAAACGTACACACGCCAAAAGATTATAAAGAACGTACCGTACAGAAGGGCTTCTTGCGTTACCACGATCCGAAAAACTGGCCAGCACTGCGTGAAACGCTACGTGTAATGGGCCGAGCGGATCTGATTGGTAACGGTAAGCATCAGTTGGTGCCAGACGAAGAAAAAGACAAGCGTACGCCACGTCGTCCGACCAAAGCCAAACCAGGGCAGAAGACCGGTGCTTCCCATACCAGTAACCGTCCGACGATGGAGAAAAACGCCGAGAACGAGCGTAATCAGCGTAAATCGAATAAGGTAAATGGTAACAGTGGTGCTGGCGCAAACCGTCCGGCAGGCGCGAAACCTGCTACGAAGGGCGGCGCGAATCGCTCTAAGAGTAAAGGTTCACCAGCACGTCGTGCCCGTTAATTAACACTAAAATTCGAAAGCCCCAATCAGCTCCTGCTGGTTGGGGCTTTTTTTATGGCTGCTCTGTTTTGAAGCGAGCAAGCGAAGAATGTCTCTAAAAGGGTGCAAATGCGGCGAAAATCTCGCATAATCTGACCCCATATCTGGTACAAAAACTGCATCGACACATTCAACTCGGTGCAAAACCCGCGTTACGACCTCCACAAGAGGTTGGCGTTATTAATCTGCGCTCCACCAAAAGTGAGCGTATTGCTGATGGGATCACATTATGAAACTCACACACCAATGGCTTTCTATTCTAGAAGGCTGCATGCTCGTGGCGCTTGGCCTACACCTTTTAAACTCGGTTGGACTTTTGATTAGCGGTACCGCAGGTATCGGTATGATTTTGTTGAAAATGACCAGCTTAACCTTCGGTCAGTTGTTTTTTGTTTTGAACTTGCCGTTTTATATTTTGGCGTGGCGTGCCTTGGGTAAAGAGTTTGCCCTGCGTACCTTTGCTGCGGTCAGTATCCTCTCAATATTGTCTGAAATATTTCGCCAGACTATCCATATCGATATTCATCCGATTGCTTCGGCCATTCTAGGTGGCATGTTGGTGGGCTTTGGACTAATTATTCTATTTCGTCATAATGCTTCACTAGGTGGTTTGAATATCTTGGCGGTATATTTGGAACGTCGTTTCAATATTCATGCGAGCAAAACCACCTTAATCGCGGATTTAGGAGTGCTGACAGCGGCCGTGCTAGTGTTGGATGCATGGAGCTTGTTGTACTCTTTATTGGCCTTTTTACTTTTGAGCTCAGTGGTTGGCCGTTATCATCGCCCTCCCAAATGGGCACAAAACAGTGAGACTAAACACGCTTAATGAATCCTAATACCGTTGTAATTGAAGCGTTTGACTTCAAAGGAATGAATGTTCGAGAACTTCTTAATGTGTTTCATCGAAGTGTTCATGCGATCCCTGATGCCATCTACTCATCGGAGCAAAAGTTAGCCTGGGCACCAGATTGTCTGGATGCCTCGGGTTGGAAAGCACGTCTGGAACAGCATCTGGTTTGGATTGCCCGAGACGAGAAAAACAAGGAGTGCTTGGGTTTTATCGAATTGGATAATCTCGGTGATATCGAGTGTTTGTACGTTTGCCCGCGAGCTCAGCGACAAGGCATTGCAAAACAATTGCTGGTTACGGCATTTGAGGAGTTATCGTTGCACTTTCCAGATAAAACCGAATGGCAGGTGCAGGCATCGGATGCTGCCTATGAATTTTTCCTTAAGCTAGGTTTTATGCCGACACAACGTAATCAAGTGGAGCGTTATGGCGTGTTGCTTGAAAACACCAGCATGGCAAAATCGATTGTCAGCGCTAAACTGATTGAGAGTTAAGCAACAGGGGAAAGCGATGGATTGTCTAGAATTAAAAGTGCCGCCGGCATTGTCCTTTGTGATCGTGGGATTGCTGATGTGGGGCAGTGCGGCGTGTTTTCCTGCTTGGCAGATTGGCTGGTTCTTATGCTTATTAGGCTGGGTGGTATTTTTCGTTGGCGCTGTCTGTTGTGTGTTGGGCCTAGTGGAATTTATTGCTCATAAAACCACCCCCGATCCTCGTGATCCCCACCAATCCAGCACCTTGGTGTGCCGTGGCATTTACGCCTATTCACGCAATCCTATGTATTTGGGTTTTGTGCTATTGCTGGCCAGTCTAATGTTGTGGCTTGGTTCGCCGTTATTGGTGTTTTACATCATGGCGTTTGTTTGGTTTTTGACGCGCTATCAAATTGAGCCCGAGGAGCGCATCCTGCGCTACCGCTTCGGGCAAGCCTACCAAGACTATCTTCACCGTGTGCCACGCTGGTTCTAGGCGTTACTCGCCACAAAGGACAGCGCCACACCATTGATACAGTGGCGCAAGCCTGTGGGCGCTGGACCATCATCAAAGACATGCCCCAAATGGCTTCCACAGCGGCGGCAATGCACTTCGGTACGGGTGACAAACCAGCTGCGATCCTCTTTGGTGGCAACGGCATTGGGTAAACTGTCATAAAAACTCGGCCAACCAGTACCGCTGTCGTACTTGGTTTTCGAGTCATACAGAGCCAGATCACAGCCTTTGCAATGGAAAATACCTTCACGTTTCTCGTGATTGAGTGGGCTGGAATGGGCGCGTTCGGTGGCTTCTTCACGCATTACTTGGTATTCAAAATCACTCAGTAGGGCTCGCCACTCGGCCTCGGTACGGGTGATTTCAAAGTTCGCCTCACTGACAGAGGCGGCAATCGCGCTTAAGCCGCGGCTCATCAACAGCAGTGCGAGACTACCTTGGATAAAACTTCTACGTTTCATGATCTTGCTCCTCATCAAGGACAATGATGTTGTCTCTATCGTTAAAATTAGACGAAGATGCAATCAGTTTCTTACAACAAGTGTATTAAGTAGTGGCACAAAACCTCGAAGTCGCTTAGCATCAGCGACTGCGAAGAAGGGCTCGCTTAAGAACCTTGGTTAAATTTTGTTTAGGACAATTGAAAATGCCAAAAGCCAGTGAAATTAAACGTAACACCGCCGTTGAATACGATGGTAAAACTTATATTGTGCGTGATATCGAGCGTTCGGTTCCGCAAGGCCGTGCCGGTGGTAGCTTGTACCGTATGCGTATGTACGATGTAGTCACTGGACGTAAAGTCGATGAGACTTTCAAAGATTCTGAAATGTTGAATCTTGCTGATTTGCTACGTCGTCCAGTAACGTTTTCTTACTTGGACGGTGAAGAATATGTCTTCATGGACCAAGAAGATTACACACCTTTCAACCTACACAAAGATGCGATCGCTGAAGAAGTAGAATTCTTCACGGAAGATACAACGGGCATCCAAGTAGTGTTGGTAAGCGGTGCGCCAGTCGCGATTGAACTACCTCAAGTAGTTGAGCTAACGGTTGTTGAAACAGACCCATCTATCAAGGGTGCATCAGCAACGTCTCGTACTAAGCCTGCAGTACTATCAACAGGTGCAACGATCCAAGTACCGGAGTACATCGCTACGGGCGAGCGTATCCGTGTTAACGTGGAAGAGCGTAAATTCGGCGGTCGTGCGGAAAAATAAGCAACACGCTTATTGTCTGCCTGACAGTGAAAAGGGCTGTGAATGTGAATTCACAGCCCTTTTATTTATATATTCTGCCCCGCCCTAAATAAGGTTGTCACTTTTCAATACTATAGTGTTCAGGTCAAACTTGGGCCGAGGTTTTATGGTGCTTCCAATACAGCTCTTCTGCTTTTTCAGGTGGCAACATGTTTCTGTTTTGGTGTGGTTTTATTAGGTAGAAATTGCCGAATATACAATCTGATATTGCATACTTAGTTTCTATAAAAGTCCGATAACCTAATTCCTGCATTCGCTCTGTTTTTAAGTCTCTAAAGAATCGTTCCATTGTCCCATCAGTTTCGTTGGCGACTAATGCTTTGCTTAATCTGATTGAATCGACCAGACTTCATTATGCCACTGAAAAGTGCCTAAGTTATTTAATTTCATGCGGCTAAAAGTCAAAGAGTTTGATATAAATAACTATGACTTAAATGCCAAATATCCTCCGAGATGACGGACATTATTAACTTCTACGTATTGAAATAAGAGGAATCAATGAACGACAGGCCCTCCTTTGCCTTGTATTTTGCTAATGATGCCTACTCAACTGCTAACAAAATGATGGGGCGCCAAGCTGCGGGTAAAGCTTTAATTCGTGGAATAGCCCGTAAGTGGTCAAATTCTATTCTAAGAGGGGTTGTATCGACGCAGAAAGCTGCTAAAGAAATGGTACAACAGCTTCAACAAGAAGGTTTTGTGGGACAGGTTGCTTGCAGTATTTTACCTGAATGGTGTGCAGCAAGGGAAATGGGGAGTATTTATTACCCAGCCCCACTTGTTAAGAATCTAGCTGCAGCTCGTAACCAAATTTCTCCAAGTGCATTCAGTTTCATAGGGGTGACTCACACTCTTTCTTCATCTTCTGTTACAGACTTTATTTCCGATTTAATTCTACCTCCTTTTCAACCGTGGGATGCTTTGATTTGTACTTCTAAGGCCGCTCATGGTTTAGTCAGTGATTTACATTCTGAAATGCAAGCATATTTGCATGATACAACGGGAGCTAGTCGGTTTGTTGACGTTGTAAAACCCGTTATACCTCTAGGCATTAATGTACCTGAGTTAAAAAGAAAATCTGGTGACCGTCACCAGTCTAGAAGATCCTTTAATATTTCTGATGATGAAGTAGCTTTTCTTTTTGCCGGGCGATTATCTTTTACCGCTAAAGCTAATCCGGCTGTACTTTATCAAGCGTTGGAAAAGGTCGCTCAGTCTACTAAAAAACCTTTGGTATGTATTGAGGCTGGAACTTTCCCTGCGGACCATTATCGAGAGGCCTTCATTAATGCTCGAAATACTTTGGCTCCTTCCGTTCGCTTTATATATGTAAATGGTGAGGGAAACACTAACTATCAAGCAGCTTGGCAAGCAGCAGATATTTTTACATCTCTGTCTGATAACATCCAAGAAACATTTGGTCTCACTCCTGTCGAAGCAATGGCTGCAGGCTTGCCTGTTGTAGTATCTGATTGGAGTGGATATAAAGATACTGTACGTGATGGGATTGATGGCTTTAGAATACCAACAATTTCGGCACCTCATGGAACGGGTCACGAGTCTGTCGCTAGATATGTTTTGGGCAGGGATAACTATGATCGTTATATTGGCGAAACAAGCCTAGCTACTGTCGTTGAACCTCAAGCCTTAGCTCAAGCGTTTGAGTGTTTAGTACTTGATTCTGAATTGCGCTTGAAAATGGGTGATATGGGGCAGAAGCATGCGGAGTCTTTTGATTGGCCCATCATTCTGGAGCGTTACTCTGAGTTGTCTGATCATCTTAATGAAGTGAGGGCTCAGCATGCTAAAGCTCCCCCGGTATCATGGCCGCCGCATACTGATCCTTTTAAGCGTTTTGCTCATTTTTCCAGTGAAAAATTGAATAGATTTTGGCCAGTAAGGGCTAAAAAAGATTCAATCTTACGGCTACATGACCTTTCATCTCTTGTGGCTGTTAACTTTGCCTTCAATGAAAATGGTTTTTCAGAAGTAGTACTTTTGCAGATCTTGCAATACTTGAATCGGAAAGGAGAAGTAAGTGTGGAGTCTTTATTAGTTCAAATGGGGCTTTCTAATCCTCTAGGAGTTCAAGCTATTATGTGGCTTTGGAAATTTGATTTGATCGAAATTAATATTCGAAAACATTCACTTTAAGGAATGTTTAGAGAATTTTTTGCCTCAAGAATTATATTGAAGTAATTTAAAGCGGAAGTATAAATTCAAATAACCTTAAAAAGATTAAACAATTACTTAATTAGTATCTGTGAAAGTTAAGGCTCTTCCTAAGTTTAGCCAAGAGCCTGAGGAGCCTGTATTGAGCTCAGAATATACGAGATGTGAGCTTCTGTTGTACTAGTGTTGTCAGCATCTATCACTGCAATATTTTCACTGCTTTGATCTAATATATTCAGTCTCTCGTTAAAGGCATTTATGTAGCTTCTCCAGTACTCTGTGCTAGTAGACTGTTGCGAATAATGTGGATGGTTAGCCAGTTCTGAAGCAACTTTTTCTGGGGAAGACTTAACAATCACCCATGTTGCGTTGGGATAGGCACGTGCTAGTAATGGCCATAGGAGTGCTAGACGAAAGTCCTTCAATGCCCATAGATTACCTTTTCGATAGCCTTGCTCATTTAAGGCTCGCTCTATTTGAAAGTGAAGCCAAGGAAATGGCGGCAATTGCTCCGCTGAAGGTGGGAATAGAGTGCCGTCTATATTTGCATTCAGCCGTTTAAGGATATTAAAAAGCAGGCGGTGGCGAATTAAAGAATTATCTAAAGATTCAATCGGGTCTTTGTATGTATTATTGTCTATATTTTTTTCATGCCATACCCCCTGTCTGATAAACTGTTCCATTACTTGGGTTAGTGCTGAGGATGGTAAACCTGTTATAAAAACAGGTCGCTCTGAGAGATCTAGTTCCGCTGGGTAATCTTCGATATCCCTTGATTGCCATGCAGTGAGGGCTGATTGGCTCCATATATCTACATGAGAGTATGTGAGTGCTTCTTTGGCGATTGTTGTAGCACTAGGGTAGACGGATTTAGCATCCGCGTTACTTCCCCATAGCCAATGTGCAGAGCTATGCATGATAGCTAAAAACGGAATATTTGCGCAGCCAGCAAGGTGCCAGTTAGCACCCGCCACAGAGATGACCCCAGCTAGCTCTCTAACTAAATCGAATGAGACCAATGTGTCATCCGTTAAATCGACTAAAGGGATTTGAATATTAGAGTACTTACTTAAAAACTCTCGTTCTTGTTCCGTCACATCATACTGCAGCACAATATAATCATGTTCTTTAGGAAGAAACTCGATAAAAAACTGCAAAGGAATATGGCGCTCCTCTCGACGGTTCTGACCGGAACCACCTCGCCAACAGATGCCAAATTTAGGTTTTGAATGTCGAGTTTTAAGTGGTGTGTCTAATGCCACTTTGGACTCAAATGTTCTCTTTTCGAGCCAACTTCGCTTTAAAAAATCAAGCGCTAAAATGGCATGCTGACCGTCGAATTCTGAAAGTTTGAGTCGGCTGTAGTAATTTGCTTCGGGGAACAAGTGATTAACCAGACGTCGGTATTTTGGCATACCACAGAAGTTTGAATTTTTGTGTAAGCCAGAGTTCTTTATATGTAGAAGACTGATCAATACCTCCCCCATTCCTTGCTCTAGAATAATATTATTTGGGTCTTCCTCTGGGTTCTGAGTTAAATAGTGATATTGAAGTGGCTCCATCAGGCTTTTGGGAGTGTTAATGGCCCGGTAGCGTTCTTGATAGAAGTGAAAACCGAATTTAAATTTTCCTTTCGCTAAGCAATGTAAGCCTAAAGTGTAGCGAAAATCAGCTAATATACTCTCATTATAATCATAGGCATGTCGCAGACGCCTAGCAGTAGCAAAGTCTTTCTGACGTAGACAGAGGCGGTAGCGCATTGTTGGATGGATGCTGAAATCGAGTGTACGGTTAAGCCGCATGGCTCGATTAATATCGCCAACCTCATACACAGCGCAAGACAGCGTATAGTAGTAGTATTTTCGACGGTGTTTCTCTTCAAGATCCCTTTCATTTATTGGTTGCAATTGAGACCAGAGTTGGGAGATTCTCCCTTCTCGAAATAGTGCTTCTAACCTTTTGAAGTTATCCTCTATTTGCTTTTGATCTGGAGCCGTCATAATTCAGGAGCCTTCTTTGAGCTGTTGAGCAGCTTGACCCATAACTGACTCAATAAGCTCTAAAGCAGTTTTTGGATGGGCCAGTTTAAAGCCGTGGGCAGCTTGTAGAAGGTTCATTCTCAATCCGTTATAGCGTCTGGTGTGCTTAGACATTCCTTGTAGAAAATGAGTATTAGAAGGATTGTAGACGACATCAAAAGCAATTTTTAATGGGGCAAGATCTAGCTGGTTTAGTTGTGTGATTGGACTGAGCTTATCGTAATCAGGAGTGGATCCCAGCACGGTTGCGTTGATAAGTACTGTTGTATGTCTTAATTCTCTTAGATTAGATGTAGGAGCAATCAACTCAACGCCCAACCAATGTGCAAGTTGTTGTGCGTTTTCATCATCATATGATCGAGAGACTACATATGCTTTAGAAACGGTGTCCTTGATGGCGTTTATGATGGCTTTAGACACTCCGCCAAAGCCAAGAACTACAACTTTATCCGTAACATTTAGTCCTGCCTCATCCAATACTTGTTTTGCAGCAAGACCATCAGTATTTGCCCCGCAAAGCTGCCCTTTTTTATTTCGAAATAAAGCGTTAACAGCAAAAATACCTTTGGCACTATTGTCTAAATATTCAATCGGTAGCCAATGGGCTACAGCTTGTTTGTGAGGCACGGCAACAGCGCCCCCAGTATACAGACTGTTTTTGTTTAACCACTCTAATAACAGAGGGAGCTTTTCGGAGCTAACATCTAATGGCAACATCCGAGAATCAATATTTTGAGCCTCATATACTGCATTCCATAACAATGGAGAGCGAGCTCCTTTGGATGGCGCTGCACCGATAATGGCTGAGAACTCACCATTTGGCAGTTCTAACTCATTATCAATATAAGGGATTTTTGAACTCATTTGACACGTCGTCCCACTGCGTTGGCTACTAAATTCATATCAGCCATTAATTCTCCAAATGCATCAAAATTAATTGGTTGTAGAGGATCAACAGCAGCGTTTTCTGGATCAGGGTGAACTTCCAGCATAACACCATCCGCCCCTGCTGCAATGGAGGCGAGTGCCATGGGCTTGACCCATTTACGCCAAAATGTTGCATGGCTAGGGTCTGTAACTACAGGAAGGTGAGTTACCTCTTGAGCAGCGGGTACGACTTGTAGGTCTAAAAGAAAGCGTGAAGAGCTACGGTGAGTATGAGGTGCGCTCACGCCACGCTCACATAGAATCACCTGTTCATTCCCCTCTATCAGAATGTATTCCGCGGCGCCTAGCCAATCTCTTAAGGAGCAACCAAAATGGCGTTTAAGCATGATTGGCTTCCCTGTTTTAGCTACGCGTGTAAGCAAAGGATAGTTTTGCATATTACGAGCGCCAATCTGGATAATATCAGCGACATCGGCAACAGCATCGACAAAACGCTCTTCCATCACTTCTGTGATAATAGGTATGCCTACCTCATCCCTGGCTTTCTTAAGCCATGCCAGTCCATTTTCTCGTGTTTCAGTGTATTTCTCTGAGCGATAAGGAAAGCTAAGGGGCTTAAATGCTCCACCACGCAGGAAGTGGGCACCATGCTTTTTAACGGCCGTTGCTGTTTTGATGATGAGTTCTTCGGACTCGACCATATTTGGGCCAGCAAATATAGGGATAAGGTCACCACCAAACTCGACGCCCTGTACCTCAAAACGAGATCGATGTTCCGGATGTTTTTTAGCTGCAAGGGGGAACTTGCTGACCATATCCTCCATAGAAATATCTTTTCCTGGGGCTTTGTTTTCAATCGACATAAGGGAACTCCGAGAACAACTTTAGAAATAGTTACGAGTAAGATGCGCTAATGCATCACTATAATTGTTGTTTTAAACTTTTATTTAATGGCGGCCTAGTTTAGAGGATCGGGGGGCATCCTCAAGCTTGACCCAGGCATTTTTTTCAATACTGGCGTATAAAGCATGGACTAAGTTCAACGTCTTTAATGCCGAAGGAATTGACACACTGGGTGTGGTTTTCTGTTTAAAGCTGGCGACCAATTCGCGGAAATACGTTGAGTGACTTAGACCATAGCCAGTGGGTACATCAACACTAAAATGCTCGGCAACAGTGTCGTCGTGTGGTTGTTGGTCAACAAACTCCCAATGCTCGATTTTGTTAAGAGCAATGCCTCCGACTTGAATTTTACCACCTTCTCCCACCAAGGACAGTGCCGCTTCGAAATCCTTTGGACGTGCTGCGGTTGTGGCTTCGATTGTACCTAGAGCTCCATTCTTAAATCGTAGTATGGCTGTTAGAGTATCTTCAGCTTCCAGTTTATTAAGCCTATTTGCCGAGGTAGCACAGACACTATCAATGGGCCCACATAACCATTGTAAAGCATCAATATGATGAATCGCCTGCTGGTTTATTACACCTCCATCCAGGGCCCAAGTGCCGTGCCAACCGTCTTCATAATAGTCTTGATAACGACACCACTGTAGCCGAATGTTCGCTGTCACCAGCTTTTTTAAACGTCCTGCTTTTATCGCGTTTTTAGTGGCTTGTAGCGCCGGATTTAGACGATTTTGAAACACCGTTGCACAGAAAAGAGATTGCTTAACTGCAATGGATTCCAGCTTGAGGGCCTCATCTGGTGTCATTGTTACTGGCTTTTCACAGACAACGTTTACACCGTGATTTAAAATCATTAGCGCGTGCTCAAAATGGTAGCCTGAAGGTGTTAAAACAAACACCACATCAAGTTCACCGAAATTTAGCATGTCTTCAATATTCGTAAAGCTCGAACAATTGAATGACAGTGCCATTGATTCGCTTTTTTGCGGGTTGCTGTCACACACTGCAACAACATGGAATTCTTCAACTGGGTCCAGCTCAAGTAACATTTTACAATAGTGTTCTGCCACTCTACCGCAACCGAGCAATGCAACCCTCATAGATGTTTTATCTGCCATATACTTCTCAAATGGATTAAAACCGACGTTGTTAGGTAATTATGAAAGCAGAACGTTCACTTTAGTAGTTGTAAGCAGTATTCGAGATCTTGCTGTGAACGAACTTCAATACTTGAGAGGGGGTTTTGGACAGGGTGTAATCCCATATTTTTCCCAAATAAAATACCGTTTCTTAGCAATGCTGGGCGCACAATACATCCAAGCCCAGTTAGGCCAATATGTGCTCTTTCTTGGCTGAGGTCTCTAGGTATAAAGTCTGGAGTACTGATTTGCTTAATTTCACGTTCATTATCTAGCCAGATAGGGCGGCTTTCCACTTTCGTTGCTAGAACCGTATCGAGATCATTATCTAGAGCTTGTAAAACCATATCATCAATCATGCCTAACTCACGGAATGGGTAAGTCTCTTCAACGATTACAATTAAATCAAAGATACCCAGAGTCTTTTCCATTTCTTCTAAACTAAATTTGAGTACCTGGAGAAGGTCGACGTAATCTTCTGATAGGCGAGGAGGCCTAATAAAGGGAGTGCTTGCTCCAGCTTGACGGGCTAGGGCGGCAGTATCTTCATTATCAGTGGAGACGATTATTTCAGTGACGGTATTGCATGAATCAAGATAATTAATCGTTCTTGTAAGAAGGCTAGTGTCACTGTATTGAAGAGACTTTCCGCGAACCGGAATAAGTGCTGCAACTCGAACATTATTTTTAGTAATGTTTGTAAGGTCTACATGAGGGCCGTGCAAGCTTTCCATGATATGGACAATCTTATTTGCTCGCTCGAGATTCCGGTCTTGATGAATGCCGTGATAATGGTAAACACTCGCAGTTGGCTCATAGGCAATTTTTAGCCCTGCATTGATGACTTCAACACCCCATACGCGATCTTCAATATTGGTAACATGTTCATCGAACGGGAAACGCTGCCACATCTCACGTCGCAATGCGCTGTTAGCGTTATGAAAGAAGGAGTCCTTGATTTGTATCTTGGGGTCTAAGCCAAAGGTAATCGCTAAGTCACGTTTGTCGGTCGCGGGGGTAAATGATAGAGGCTCTTGGCGGCCATATACGCCCGCAATGCTTATATCATCCAAAGGACTAATAAGGTTCGTTAGCCAGTGTTCATCGACGGGTATGCAATGGGCGGAAAGAATAACAAAAATCTCACCCTGGCTCTTGCGAATACCGTCATTAATGGCTTTTCCAGGAAGAAACTCATTAATGCTCACTAACTTGATGTCATACTGTTCTGCTTTACTGACAGTACGATCGGTCGATGCATTATCAACGAGTATAACTTCGTAATTAGAGTAGGTTTGCTTGGCAATTGCATTCAAACAAAGGCCTATCCAGCGCTCTTCATTTTTGCTTCGAACAATAATAGACACTAAAGGTTTCTTGGATAATAGAGTATTCATCAAAAGCCTTCAGTAAATATTGTGGCGCGATCAGGGTGATTCTTTGATAAGTATTCGATAGCTTTTTCTGCTAAAAAAAGATCAAATTCTGTATGGATATCTATCGATGTTTCAGGAAGGTTGTTGGGGATTAGGTGAACATTATCTCCGATTCTTCGTCCATCTCGCCATAACTGAGCTCGAGAAGCACAAGCTTGTCCTGTATCCTCACGATAAATTTTCTCTCTAATCTGACGTGAAGAGTATTCTCGCATCCAGGGAAGTACTCTCTCCCATTCAGCATTTTGATTCTTGTGCCAATAATTCTTCGTTGTTTGTTGGACGGCAAAAGCACTTTCTAATTCAGGGTTACTTTTTAAAGCATTAACGGCTTCGGTGATCCAATTAGGTTGGCGAAAAATGTCTGTTGCAGTGAGGAATACGGCAATATCAAATGTCTCGTTAGAATACTCTTCATATTCTAATAGCGCTTGTTGGAGTGTAGCTTCTGTGGTGGTTAAGTCTTCTGCAAACTGAGCCGGGCGTAAGAACGGAACCTCTGCGCCCGCAGCACGAGCGCAGTCAGCGATGGCTGGGTCATCAGTGCTGACAAAAACTCTATCGATTACTTCTGAAGCCAAAGCCGCCTTAACAGGCCAGCTAATAAGAGGTTGTCCTGCTAACAATCTAACGTTTTTGTGTGGTAGCCCTTTTGACCCTCCTCGCGCAGGGATGATGCAAATCGTTTTCATTGAAAATCCAAACAAGTATTAAATAGTATTATGAGTTTTGTTAGCAATTGTAATAGTTCGTATTGTAGCTTATTGAGAGTCTTTTAAAATCCACTTTCTGAATCGCTACATCTGCTAGTTTGAGCGTTAAACAATAAAAAGCCCCAGCAATAGTTAGTTGCTGGGGCTTCTGGAGTGATAGCTAATAATTTTAAACCGTTATCAAATTAACTAAGACAGCAGTTCATTTATACCGATCAATTGATCGCTAAACTGAACGTACTCAACATCTACTAAGTGATCCACTTCCTTGTAAGCGTCCTTCAGGTAGGTCAGGGTCAAACTGCCATCTTCTAGCTGAGCCACTTGATAGTCAGCTAGTATATGTTGTTGTACAACAGTGTCTATGCCATCGCCACCATCAAGTAGGTCATTACCGTATGAGCCAATTAGGGTATCGTTACCTATCCCACCAAAGAGTTGGTCATCACCTAGATCGGTTGATAGGCCACTTTCATTAAGATTAGTGTCCGCCACAATTTGGATTAAGCCTTGGGAATTTTCATGTGCTCTATGTGCTTTCTCTGATTGTGCCAAGTTTAGGAATAATGTATTCCAAGAGCCTCCTGCATTAAGCTCATCCACAGCGCTCTGCACTTCATCTATGGTGGGGGCGCTGCCCCAGAAATCCGTAAATAATTCAGTTACTTGTTGGATTTGAGTGTAGTCTTCAAAGAAACTGCTTTGTTTAGCGCGCCAAGCTAGATAACCCGTTTCACCAATCTCTTCTGGTGTTAGGTTTAGCCGAGCTAGAGTTGTCATAGTACTCGCATTGGGTAGTTCATCGTAGATCGCTTGATAGGCAATGGCTAGAGTTTGTAGCATATTACTGTCTTGCGCTATAAAGCCATAGCTATCAGTGGCTTGTAAAATCAAGCCCCAGTTCTCGACATTGCTTAAGTTCTCTGCGGTTAAGAGGAGTTCTTGCACATGCATATTGCTGTCTAAAAACGAAGCTTTGCTATACCAATCCCCAATAATGCTAAAGGACTCCGTCTCTTTAAGATGTTCATCAGCTGGGGTGTAAGTAGTGACGATTTCATTCTGATCATTCAGCGTAAACAAGAGGGAGCCACGCACACTTTGACCTCCTTGCAATACATCGTCGCCAGCGCCGCCAAAGACAGTATCATCACCACTACCACCAAAGACGGTGTCATTGCCGCGGTCACCATATAAAATATCGTCTCCGCCTAGGGAGCCGACAATATCGTCGCCACCGCCGCCGTGAAGCTCATCGTCTTCAGCACCGAGTCGAATAAACTGCGCGTTATCATCTCCTTGAGAGTAGTTTTCGCCAGCACCGCCTGTGACTGTGGCTTGTCCTGCTACGAAAGAATATTCGATGTTATCCAGCTGTATCTGCGCCCCACCGGATACTTGACGGGTATCAATAACTATAGCTTCCCGTTGAGCTGTATTTGAGGTACCGGTCAACTGGACTGAGCTATTACCAGAAGAGGCTGAACCATTCAAAGTGACTGAGTTTACCCAGATGTTATTACCACTTGAGCCATTGATAAAGGTTGTAGCTGCGGCTTGTGCTGCTTGTGAGTCTTCAGTATCGGCCCCCGTATCGTTGATAAGATTAATCAGATTCGACACTTGGTTGAGGTTACTGGCGGTACTGCTTGATAATACTCGAGCCCCCAATCCTGTTGGCAGGCTTAATAAAGTGACTACATTATTAGTGTCATTGCCAACAAACTGAAACGGTATATCGGCACCTGTCGATGTATCATCCGTATCCTGACGTCCTGACGTGACTGGTGCTATGGTAACTACACCAATGGTATTGCCTTGGCTATCCTGCTCATTTTGAGTCCTGACTGTTGTACCATCGACTGTGGTTGTAGTAGTTAGCGCGGTAGGAGGCGTTGGCTCTGCGTTAACATTAAAGGTTAATGTATTGGCTGACACAGAATCATCAGTGCCATCGTTTACCGTAAAGGTCATGGTCGCATAAGCTGTGCCGGATTCCCCTGTGGTTGACGCAAACACTAAATTAGTCAGGTTTGCGACCGGAATGACTTGTCCCGCTGTCACATCGACATTGCTTAATTTCAATGTACCGTCTGTAGGAAGTGTTACCACTTTAACGCTGACTAATGAATCGCCAGAATCAACATCGCTAAAGCCAAAGTCTGATGCGGCAAAAGTATGACTGCCATTAAATACAATGGTTTGAGTACCATTGACAGCCGTTGGAGCATCCTGCACAGGCGTAATGGTAATGGCTGCCGTATCTGTTGCAGAAGAGAAAGCAGTACTAGTGCCATTAGTACTTGTATTCGCTGTGCTACCTGCGCTGCCTGTGGATTTATCCCACGCTCTGAAAGTGATATTAGCGCTACCATCGTAATTAGCATTGGGTACAAAGCGCACCAGTTGAGTACTGCCTCCGACTAAGCTTCCATCTAACAAGCGTGAGGCAGAAGATAGGTCAACGGCTTGTCCAGTGGTTGCTGAGAAGTTAAGCCAGCTTGTGCCATTATCGGTGCTGTATTGCCAAGCGCCATTGGTATTATCTACTTCGGTAACAGCAATTGCTTCTACAGCAGAACCATCTGCATCGGTTATAGAGCCATTTACAACCAATGTAGCTATATCTGTACCTATGTTGGCTGCTGTTGTAGCATCCTCAATTATGCTATTTAGAACAGGCGTTTGATTATTGTCTAGGATCGGCGCATCGTTAACAGTAGTAATGGAAATGGTGGTTCGATTCGTTCCAGTGCTATTGGATGTACCATCATTAAAGGTCCAATCTAATACCACTGAAGCATCCGGTGCGTTAGAGCTATTACTGTATGTAATTGTCTGTAAAGCTTGGTTGACTAAAGCCGTTGTCGCTGAAGCGTTAAACGTCAGCACTAGCGAACCATTAGAATTTGTTGTCACCGTGCCGATATCGATTGAGTTAATCGTGAGCGTCCCACCTTCTGTTAGGCTAGAACCGCTCAGACCAAACACATCATCAGCATCAGCACCACCATTGCGCGTAATGGTTAATGTGGCTCCATTGTAGTTCCCCGACGCACTATTCAATGCATCCAGTTCGGTATCCGCTACCGTCACATTAGCGTCGAGCACAACCGCAGTACCATTCTCAGTATAAGAAGGCGTGGCATCCAGACCAGTAAAGACAGGAGAATCATTACCCGTAATAAAAGTAATCTGAGTACTGCTGCCAAAATCCGCAACAGTAAAGCCTAGTAGCCCCGTTTTATCTTCATTAAGGGTGATGGTGTATTCAGGGGATGCAAAATCTGTAGCGTTAGTGTCTATCTCCAGTGCTGTTCCGTTGAAACGCACATTCGCACTAGTCAAGCCAGTGACCCCGTTAATTTGGAGAATATCTCCAATTTCTAGATCCATGATGCTTTCGCCAGCAGCCTGATCAGAGCTACTCATTATGAAGGTATCATTACCTGTACCACCATATAAGAAATCAGCATCCGATCCACCTCGGAGCACATCATCCCCATCTCCACCATAGAGAATATCAGCTCCGGCAAAACCACTTAATGTATCATTGTCATCGCCACCGTATAGAACGTCGTCACCAGCATCACCACTTACGGTATCGGTGCCAGCATCGCCATAAAGTGTATCGTTACCATTACCACCCCAAACCCAATCGTTGCCATCACCACCGTAGCCTAAGTCATCATCGTTGCCGGGGATAAGAGTATCGTTACCTTGCCCACCCCATAAGGTATCATTACCACTGTGTCCAGAAAGCGCATCATTACCACTTTCACCATAGAGCAGGTCGTTACCTGAATGGCCGTATAGGAAGTCATTACCATCACCGCCATACAACACATCATCGCCGTCAGTACTGCTGGCGCCGCCATAAATGGTATCGTTACCACCAAGGCCACTAACCGTATCATTACCATCTAATGCACTGATAATATCGGTCAGTGAACTCCCTGTTATATCCTCAGCGTTATTTGTGCCAGTAATAGTTGCTAGATAAACATTAGGATTATGGCTGGTATAGAATTGTAAGTTGTTATTACTATCAATCTCACCAACAGAGGTTTCCAACACCCAGTCGCTGTCTTCACCACGTCCAGTACCATTGCTAGAAGCGGCAACGTCTGCCCCCGTGATACTAGCAATTTGGTTAAGAAAATCTGAATGCTCGTCAGTGGCAATATCACACCCAAGCAATAATAGGTCGCCCGTATCAGAGAGAGAACTTCCCAGTTGACTAAGTAAGGCCTGATTATCATCTATGTTGTCAGGATCTAATCTCAACGAACCTAGACTAATGCTGTCCTTCGATCCATGGCTGGCAACTTCTATAAAAGACAGATCTTTGTAATTCGCCAGATAAGTGGCCATTTGGGCTAGGCCATTGCCTCGAGAATCCAATAAAACCACTTCGGTGGTATCACCGACCGAAGACAGCAATTCATCGTAGTTGTTAACATCATCCATGATGAACAAAATTCCTTCTAATGAAGAAGTAGCAGTGGTTAACTGAATAGCTTCGTAAGAGTATTGCTCATCTAACACAGTAAGCCTCACTTAAGACGTCAAATAAAAGCGCAAATAAATTGTAAATATTGCATATTTGATGCAGATTGTCATGAACTTAACGCAATGAACTCTGTAATAAAAAGTAGACTCTCTATGGCGCATGTATTCGCATTACATTTCAACAAAGCTTCCTTCCACTTAAGCAAAAGCTTAATTAATTGGCTGAAGTTTATGAAAGATAAGAGAGCATACCCTTTGCTACTCTCTCTTCCAGAGGAAGCGCATCTGACCTTTGCCCAAAAAGTTTTTTTTGCAAAGGAATTTGAAACATATAAAAAAAACGAATCGGCTTACGATTCTCGACGATCTATCCCAATGTCCGTGCTACATGTTCTTAGTGATCAAGGAGAACCGATTCATATTCAAGGTAAGTCTAACTATGTCATTTTAGATGTGATAGACCCAGTAGCAGGGGTGCAAAGCTGGAACAACAGTTGGCAACCGGATTATTGGGTCTGTACAAATACTTATGATTACAGCCTTCTCAGATCACAAGGTATCAGTAATGTGATATGCACACCTTTATTGCGTCATGGCGTGATGGAACACAAACAAACCACACGAGGATGGCTAAGGCCTAGCTTGGCAATTTGGGTTGAAGGTGCGATTAGTGAAGAAAAAGAAGCTCTCCTAAATAGAATGACGGCGCGAATAGAAAAGGTAGTACCCAATATCATATTATGCTTGCCAAATGGCTCATACTCATTTAAACAGAGGGCAAAAAACAGCGCAAACATTCGGTATATACCTCCTAGCGAGTTTAGCCTTGTTGGCGAATGTCATGTCGTACTCTATTTACCCGCTGAAGGAATGCGTGATTATCAGTTATCTCCACTTTATGCTTTGTCACAGCATGTGCCTATTATTCTGCCAGCCAGTGGCGATAATCTAGACTTTGCTGGGCCACACTGCTGTAGTTACGAAGGCGAGGATCTAGTCGAGGCAGAAACAGAAATGGTGCAATGGCTGCTGCGTTTTTATGGTTGGCTTGGCAAGAAACCATATCAACAAGATATCAAACAATTTCTTTCGGATACTCAACCTAAAAACACATTTACCCAGCTAGAAAATCTTATTGAGGGCTGGCAGCCGGGCCACACACTTCACGATAAATGGCTACTTAGTGCCGCAATACAAGCTCAACAAGCCAATGATATTTCTCACGCCTTAGAAATATACCAGCAACTTATTATGCAGAGTGAAGAGCAACGAATTGCAGCCTATGTCAATAGTGCGAATCAACTCTCAGAGATAGGTAGATATCAACAAGCCAGTGAACTATTTAAAAAGCTCCTAGAAATAAGCCCGAATCATATTGGTGGGCTGATCGGACTTGGGAATACCTATCGCCGTATGGGGCTCGCAGAGCAAGCAACGCCCCTACTGGAGCTAGCTGTTCAACAGGAAGATAAGGCTACTAACCACTGGAATTTGGCGTTTAACTACCTATATCTTGGTGATTATGCTAAAGCTTGGCCTCATTTTGAGTATAGGCATGAAGCTTTAAAATTACGCCAAGTTCATCCTGAACGAGCGCAACGCTGGAATTCAGAACAGCATAAGACAGGCTCCTTACTCATACTCGATGAACAAGGTATTGGCGATACGTTACAGTTTGCGCGTTTCATCCACTATCTAAAACAAACAACAGCATTAAAGGTATGCTTCGCGGGTAAGTCTGCAACATTGCCAGTAATCAAAAAAATCCTCCCTGAAGAGCAGGTTTTCGATTGGGACAAAACACAAACATTTTCTACATTTGACTATTGGGTTCCATTAATGAGCTTGCCTATGGCGTTGGGCATTCATCATATAGAGCAAATTCCACCGCCGACCCCGACACCTGAAACTTGGTGTTCTACTGCACTTAAAGAAACATGGCAAAATACTATCCATCCCAAAGGAAAGTTAACCGTTGCATTATGCTGGCGCGGAAACCCAGAGTTTAAAGCGGATAAAACTCGCTCTCCTGGCTTGGCTCCAATGCTGCCATTATTAGACTTAGAAGAGATTCATTATGTGTCGTTACAAATTAACGATTTGGCTATCGAAGAAATCTTTTCTGCAGGAGTCGAGGATAAAATACAAGACATTGGTAGCCTAATTAAAGCAAAGCAAGGCAGTCTGCTAGATACCTTTGCTCTTTTGCAACAGTGTGACTATGTCATCACAAGCTGCACCTCAATGGCTCACATGGCAGGTATTTTAAATATCCCAACATTTGTTCTGTTACCCCAGAATAATGATTGGCGCTGGTTAGCCGAGCGCAGTGATACACCTTGGTATCCAGCCATTACCTTGATTAGACAAACAACCATTGGTGAATGGGCAGTACCAGTGGCAACGGTTCGTGAAGCATTGCAAAACGCGCTACATCATCACCCCGAGGTATCTAATGTCTAGCAAGCGAATGCGCCGAGTGTTATTGGCTTGGGAACTAGGTGGTGGTATGGGGCACGCATCTCGACTTCTTAAAGTTGCTATTATGTTAAGGCAATCTGGTTACGTCCCTATTGTTGCAGCAGCCAACCCTCAAACATTAAAAGAACGTTATAAGCAACATCGAATACCACTGATTCAAGCCCCAATAAACCAACCGTCTTGGCACGAATCAACTGCTTTTAAAGCAGCTTCTTATAGCGATTTGCTGGGGGTTGGTGGCTTTGCCTATCTCAACACAATGCAACGTGTTGTCTCCCAATGGGATGAGATTTTGCATCGTTACCAGCCAGATATCATCATTGCAGACTACGCCCCCTTGCTATCACTCGCCTGCTTTCAGCGGATCCCTGTTATTTGCTTTGGTGATGGCTTTGTTGTGCCTCATGCCGCAAATGGCTCTTTTTCAAACCTGCGCCAAGGAGAAGAAAATGTTTGGTCAGAACAGTTATTATTGGACAATGCAATTCGTGTCGCACAGCAATACAATATTCAGGTGCCAACAGACCTTCCTAGTATTATCCAAGGGCAAGCGCAAATTGTCTCTGTCATCAAAGAGCTAGATATTTATGGGAGCGCTAGAGATATTGCCAAGGGGCCTTTGACCCATGAAATTACCCCCATCTCAGTGCCTAACCGATATCACTTATGTGTTTATTTACATTATAGGCATCCTCTGACTTACTCAATACTAACTACTATTGCACAATATAAATTGTCCGCTGAATGTTTAATTATTGGAGCGAATCATCAAGAATTGGGGCACTGGGTAAAGCAAGGGCTAACCGTTTTACGACAAGCTTCAAATATCAAAGAGATGTTTGCACGAGCAAGTGTCTGTATACATCATGCAGGTATTAATATGACCGAAGAAGCCATTCTTGCGGGACGTTACCAAGTATTATTACCGCGCCATTTCGAGCAAAGGCTTAATACACAACAAACTCTATCTCAAATTAAAGCCTGTGTAGCCATAGCAAATACAGCTGATCTTCAACGTATAGAGCCGTTTTTAACTGAGGAGCTAAACGATTCAGATAAATGGCACAGTGCACTAGAGAAGGCTCAGCAAATTCAGCAACGTCAAACAGCAATGCCTTATATACTTGAGCAAACCGAACGCTTACTTATCCAGTCATTGTGATGCTGATAGAATTCTGCCCATTCATATCATTATACTAAAGAGGTAAAACCTTTGGTTATTTTGTTCATTCATCAAAACTTCCCAGCACAATTTCGTTATATCGCAGAATGGCTTGGTGAGCATACACAGCATCAAGTCATTGGTTTGGGGGATGTTAAGAACATCCCTAAAGGTTATGCCCCAAAAGGTGTATCTGTACTTGGCTACGCCTCTCCAAATGGAGCAGGAGAAAAAACTCATCACTATGTTAAAGGGCATGAAGAGGATGTACGCCGTGGTCAGCAAGTAGTGCGTGCCGCCCAATCTTTGCAAAAACGTGGGATTCACCCTGATGTAGTGGTGGCACACTCCGGTTGGGGGGAAGCCCTTTTTCTAAAAAGCATTTTTCCAAATGCTAAGCTGATCCAATACTGCGAGTTCTATTATCTGGCAGGTGGTACAGATATAGGCTTTGATCCAGAGTTTCCATCTTCGGTTGATGGCCAGTTTAGAATTACTTGCCGTAATTCAACTCAACTATTAAGTCTAACTCAAACAGATATTGCGATTTCTCCCACACAATGGCAAAAGTCGCTTTATCCAGTTGAGTTTCACAGCAAAATTCAAGTGCTTCATGAAGGAGTTCGAACCAATTTAATGCAGCCTAGCCCAGAAACAAGTTTTGTATGGAAGGGGAGGCAATATACAAAACAAGATAAAATAGTTACCTACGCTGCCCGAAACCTAGAGCCTTATCGTGGATTTCACTGTTTTATGCGAAGTTTGCCCGCTATTCAAGCACGTCATCCTGATGCCACAATTTTTGTTGTAGGCGGGGATGATGTCAGTTATGGCTCTCGTTTGCCAAATGGTGAGTGCTACCGAGAGCGCTATATACGAGAGTTAGGCAATCGAGTTAATTGGGATAAAGTTCATTTCACAGGTAAATTGGCTTACGGCCAATATCGTTGTGTTTTACAGATCTCATCTGTACACATTTACTTGACCTATCCATTTGTCCTGAGCTGGTCAATGGTTGATGCCATGTCGATAGGCTGCACGCTGGTCGCTTCGGCTACCCCTCCAGTTGAAGAGGTGATTACTCACGGAGAAAATGGACTCTTGGTTGACTTTTTTGATATAGAAGGCATTGCTAACGAAGTATCTAATGTGCTGGATGCTCCTGAAAAATATCACCATTTGGGACAGGTAGCACGACAGAAAGCCGTCGCGCAGTTTGACCTAGATAGCGTGACATTACCAAGATGGATTAAATGTGTGTTAGGAGATTCGGTTGAAACTTAACTTGATGCGTGGTAGAACCTTAATAAGTCACAGACTATTTTGAGGGTTTTCATAATCGAGAGCGCCCTCTGAATAATAGTGTTTTAGGCGAAAAAGCTATATTTTTTACTCGCTTTCAGTCATTGAAATCGAATAAACAATATCAATAGTAGAAATATTACCACTGCACAAAATTAAGGTGCTTCAGTGGAGTATTAAGATTGTCGCCTTAGCACTCAAGATAATATTGAATCGCCACTATTTCAGTAGACACTTCTCAGTCTTCTTTTCGAACAGCTTTTCATATTCAACAGGTGACAACATCTCATTAGCACTATGGCGTCTGACAGGGTTATAAAACATTTCGATATAATTAAAAATGTCTTGTTTTGCTTCACCCCTTGTCGAGTAAATCTTTCGCTTCACTCGCTCTCTTTAAAAGCTGGAAAAAACTTTCAGCAACAGCATTATCATGACAGTTTCCACGTCGACTCATACTGGCTTGTAAGTTGTGATCGTCCAAAAATCTGTGCAAATCATAGCTGGTGAACTGACTGCCTTGGTCTGAGTGAATCGTCACCCTATGCTTTGGCTTTCTTCTCCATACCGTCATCATCAGTGCATCAAGAACAAGCTCCTTCACCATTCTTGGCCCCATCTCCCAGCCTATTATTCGACGCGAATAGAGGTCGAGCACGACTGATAAATACAGCCAGCCTTCATGAGTTCGGATATACGTAATATCAGTAACCCACGCTGTATTCGGGCTTTCTGGATTAAACTGTCTTTCAAGCACATTGCTGGCTATCGTATGTGTTTCTCCTGACCGAGCCCTAGGCTTACGGTAACCCACCTGAGCTCTGAGTCCTGCTCTTCGCATCAGGTAATGCACTCGATTAATACCACAAGGTTCATTCAAGGATCTTAGGTCTTGATAGATCTTTCGATAGCCGTAGACACAACCCGACTCCAGCCACAGTTGTTTAACAAGACCTGTTAGCCGCTCATTTTCCTTGGCGAGTTTTGATTTTGGCTCTTTCAGCCAAACGTAATAGCCACTAGGGTGAACATCGAAGAGATTGCACAGTCGTCTCACAGGAAAGTTGGCACTATGATCCCGAATAAAGGCGTACCTTAGTCTGGGTGGCTTGCGAAGTACGCCGCGGCTTTTTTTAACAGGTCGTGCTCTTCCGTCACTCGCTTAAGTTCTTTTCGAAGACGAAGAATCTCGCTCGACTCAGCAGAAGCCTCTACAAACGAATCTGCCTCTGGGCCATATCGTTTAATCCAGGCGTATAAACTGTGGGTGGTGGTGCCTAAGCGATTAGCTACTTCAGCAACACTAAAGCCTGCTTCTGTCACTTGCTTAACAGCTTCAATTTTGAATTGTTCTGGATAACGTACTTTGCTCATAAATACCTCTCAATTAGATCATTTTATCTAACTAAAAGGTGTCTAGTTAACTAGTGGCGATTCATTCAAAATTTATTGATAGCCCTTGGCTTGCAAGTTAAATAGATGGGCGTAGCGGCCCTCTAAACTAAGCAATTGCTCATGATTGCCGCGCTCGATAATCTGTCCGTGTTCCATGACAATAATTTCATTGGCGAGGCGTACCGTGGAAAAACGGTGTGAAATTAGGATCGCCATCTTGCTCGCGGTGTGTTCTTGAAAGTGAGCAAAAATCTCGGCTTCGGCCCCCGCATCCATGGCTGCGGTAGGTTCATCCAATACTAGAATATCGGCTTTTTCTCGCATAAAAGCTCGTGCCAAAGCGATTTTCTGCCATTGGCCACCGGACAGTTCTTGTCCACCTTTAAACCAACGTCCAAGCTGGGTGTGATAACCCTTATTTAAATGGCTAATAAAGTCGGTGGCTTTGCCCAGTTCTGCGGCATGATGCCAGCCTTGCTCATCGTAAAAGCGTGAATCATCGCCGACACCAATGTTTTCACCGACAATAAATTGATAACGCACAAAGTCCTGAAAAATCACGCCAATACGCTGCAATAGGGCGCTTTCATTCCAGTCATTCAGATCCAAACCATCCAATAGAATGCGTCCCTCAGAGGGGATGTATAGCCGCGTTAGCAGCTTAATTAAGGTGGTTTTGCCGGAGCCATTTTCTCCGACGATGGCCAAACTATTACCCGGTTGAATGTGCAGCGTGATGTTATTTAGAGCGTATTGTTGGCTCCCTGGGTACTGAAAAGAGACGTTCTCAAAGCGAATACCATCGCCCATGATTAGGCCTCGGATCGAGCCTTTTTGTTGCGCGAGGGTTTCTTGCTCAAGGTATTCGTACAAGTTAGATAAGTACAAATTATCTTCGTACATGCCGCTGATACTGGTGAGAGAAGAGGCCACCGCCCCTTGTCCTTGTTTAAACAGCAACAGGTACATGGTCATCTGCCCTAGGGTGATGGCGCCGACAACCGTCGAGGTCACGATCCAGCCGTACGCGCCGTAAAACACCAGGGTGCTGATAATGCCAAGTAAAAAGCCCCAAAACTCGCGGCGTAAAATCAGTGTGCGGTTCTCTTTGAAAAGCTTTACGAAAATATCGCGATAGCGGTTAATAAAACGGCCACCCAATTGAAATAGGCGCACCTCTTTGATGTTGTCTTCGCGGGCCAATAGGGTTTCTAAGTAGTTTTGCTGACGTACTTCCGGCGAGCGCCAACGGGCGAGTAAAAAGGCATCACCGCTGAACTTGGCTTCGGCAATAAAGGCAGGCAAGGCACCAATCACCAATACCAGCAATGCCCACGGAGAAAATTGCCACAGCAATACCGAGAAGCTGATTAGGGAAATACCATTCTGTAGCAGAGAAAAGGTCTTATTGACCAAGGCTAGCGGGCGGCTTGAGGCTTCTCGACGGGCACGAACCAACTTATCGTAAAACTCCGAATCTTCGAATTGCGCTAGGCTAAGCTGCTGTGCCTTTTCCAGAATCATCATATTTACACGCTGACCGAGCAAGGCTCTTAAGATGGCTTGCAGCGCCGCGAGCCCCCGTTGGCTGGCGCTTAGAGCCAGCACCAAGCAGCCTTCTAGCAGCACATAATACATGGCTGGGTAATAATGCAGTTCGCCCGTGCTTTTGTAAGTGTCCATGGCAGCCACTACCGCATCGACAATTAGCTGACCTACATAGGCCATGGCCGCCGGCAGCACCCCAGCAATCAAGGTCAATATAGCCAAGCCGAAGGTGAGCCTAGACGAGGTTTGCCAGACCAAGTGCAGGGCGCGTTTGCTGTAGCGAAACACCCCTAACATATTCATATCCACAGCGTTAGCGTCTGGCATGGCACGTTTCATACGGTTCGAGTCCTTAATGTTGAGGCATCATTTTAACGGTATTTGCGTCTGTATCGAAGCGCTTCATGTTTAATGTGGGCTTTTCAATTTGACTTGGTGATAGGGCACGGATAAGGTTCGAGATTAGATTTTATAAAGGTTTCACGATGAAGCCTTGGGTAGGTAAGCATGGCAGACGGTTCTTTTTACAACTTTCCCTTCACCGCAGTGGCGGGGCAAGAATCCTTAAAACTCGCTTTGATTCTAACGGCGATTAATCCGCGTATCGGTGGGGTGCTGATTTCAGGTCCACGTGGCAGTGCTAAATCGACCCTAGCTCGCGGTTTAGCGGGGGTGATGCCGTCAATAGAAAATAACGATACCGCCTTTGTCACCTTGCCACTTGGCGCGACAGAAGATCGTCTGCTGGGCTCGCTCGATATCGATTCGGTGCTGAATGATAAGCAAGTGAAGTTCCAACCGGGACTGTTAGCACAAGCGGATCAAGGTGTGCTCTATGTAGATGAAGTGAATTTACTCGCCGACAGTCTAGTCGATGTTTTACTCGATGTCAGCGCTAGTGGCGTGAACCGAGTGGAGCGTGATGGGGTCAGCCATGTACATGATTCGCGCTTTGTGTTGGTCGGCACCATGAACCCTGAAGAAGGGGAATTGCGCCCGCAGCTGAAAGACAGATTTGGTTTGATGGTGACCCTTTCCAATCAATATAGCCTTGAAGAACGTGTGCAGATCGTGCGTCTGCGCGATGAATTCGACCAGGATCCAAAAGGCTTCTGTGATGCTTTTAAATACAAGCAACGCAATCTGCGTCAAAGTATCAGTCACGCCAAAGCGCGATTGAATACGATTAAATGTGCTGATGCTTTGCGTATGGATATTGCTAGCCGTTGCCAAGATGCCCATGTTGACGGTGTGCGCGCCGATATCGTTTGGGTGCGTGCTGCCACCACCCATGCGGCTTGGCGTGGTGCTGAGAGGGTGTCGATCGAAGATGTCCAAGCGGTGGAAGCCTTTGTTTTAGCTCATCGTCGCCAACAGGCTCCTCAATCAAAGCAGTCACCACCGCCCAGTGCGCCGCCGTCATCCAGACGTCCCCCTGATTCTCATAAACAGGACGAGGGCCAAACGCCGGGAAAGTCTTTACCTTCACCGCAGAATGAATCTGCAGGTGAACTGTCTGAAGGCGAATGGGGCAGTATGCCTCCCGAGTTACAAATCACCACGGATGCCATGGGCTTAGGCTCAAGTTTGTTTAGCGAAGCTTTCTCTTCGTCAGAGAATCGAGCAGCCAGTCTGCTTGCGGGCAAGCAGCGCGGCAGTAGCCTAGGTGGTGCGAATCTTGGCAAGCATCAGAGTGGCGGCATTGATATGGCGCAAACTCTTAGAAGCAGTTCGGGAGCATGGCCACCGCCGCAATTGGTGCGCCGTAAAGCCCGTGCAGGTGAGCCAGTGTTACACTGTATTTTATTAGATACCTCTGGCTCTACCTTAGCAGAGCAAACCTTTGCTAAGGCCAAAGGGGTGATTTTAGACATTGCCGAGCGGGCCTATTTGCAGCGTGAACAGATCAGTATTTTAGGCTTTGGTGGTGACCAAGTGGATTGGTTATTGCCACAAGTACGCGCACCTCAAAATATTCGCGAACAGTTAGACAAATTAGGGGCAGGGGGCGGTACGCCGATTCATCAAGCCTTAGACGATGCTGAGCGTTATTTAGCGCAAGCCGCGCGGCAGCAACCTGAGCTTGAGTTAAACAGTTATATTTTGACCGATGGTCGGGTGACGGGCGAGTTTGCCACTAAAGTCTGGCCGGGAAGTGTAACCGTGCTGGATACTGAGTTGGCCCCCGTCAAGCGTGGCCGTGCTCAAGAGCTCGCACAAGCCTTAAACGCCGATTACCTTTCATTAAGTCAGATGCTGGCTTAAAACCGATGACCATACAGATTTTAGATAAGTGAATACGATGACAACGAACGTGGCCCATTGCCCGGCATTATTCCTCACCGCGCCAGCCTCCAACCAAGGCAAAACCACCATTACGGCGGCCTTGGCGCGTTATTTTACCGAGCAAGGCAAAACGGTACGGGTGTTTAAAACCGGCCCTGATTACCTAGACCCACAGATCTTGGCGCAAGCGTCAAAGCAACCAGTAGAGCAACTGGATATCTGGATGGCGGGCGATGAGTACTGCCAAAAAATGCTGTTCGATGCCGCCCAAGAAGCGGATTTGATCTTGGTTGAAGGCGCTATGGGCATGTTCGATGGTGAACCCTCAAGCGCTGATTTGGCAGCTCGTTTTAATATCCCAGCGGCCATTGTTATGGACGTTAAAGGCATGGCGCAAACCGCTGCCGCCTTAGCAATGGGGTTAGCGAACTTTCGTAAAGACGTCAAAATCGCTGGTTTGATTGCCAACCGTTGTGGTAGTGAGCGTCATGCGCAACTGATTCGTGATGCCTTGCCTGAAGACTTGCCGCTGTTGATTAGCCTAAAACTCGATGATGAAGTGACCTTACCTGAGCGTCATTTGGGCTTGGTACAAGCCTCTGAAGTGGGTGATGAGTTAGAAGAATGCTTTACGGCGGCGGTGCGTTGGCTCAGTGAAACCGAAGACAAAACCTTATTGACTCTGCCAGCGCCAGTAGCCTTTTATGCACCTGAACAAGACGTGAGCGAGCAAGATATCGGTACACCTCTAGCGGGGAAAACGATTGCCATTGCCAAAGACGAAGCCTTTAGTTTTATCTACGATGCGAACCTTCGCGTGCTGGATAAATTGGGCGCAGCGGTCACCTTCTTTTCACCGTTACATGATCAACAATTACCACAGGCGGATGCCCTGTGGTTACCGGGTGGTTACCCAGAACTGCATGCGCAAAAGTTATCACAAAATAGCGCCATGCTAGATCAGATTCAGACTTTCTTTGCTGCCAACAAGCCGATCTTAGCGGAGTGTGGTGGTATGCTTTATAGCTTGGAAACCCTAACCGATCTTGAGTCCAACACCTATCCGATGCTCGGTCTTCTAAAAGGTGCGGGTGCCATGCGTGGCAAACGTGGTTGCCAGGGTATGCAAACGGCGCCGCTGCCAGAAGGCGATATTCGCGGTCATGCCCACCACCGTTCATTGAGTGAAAACACGCCAGAGCCGTTAAGTCATGGCCGCCGTCAGCGACATCCTGCGCCGGGTGAGGCCATTTATCGTGAGAAAGGACTCACGGCCAGTTACCTACATTTGTTCTTTGCTTCCAATTTCGAAGCCACGGCTGCGTTATTTCAAGGCGCTTAATTACCTATGTGGCCAGAAAGCAGTGACGATCCAAAACCGCTTCGTTCAGGGTTAACGACTGGCACCTGTGCCACCGCGTGCTCAGTGGCGGCGGCCATGGCTCTGCTCACCAAACAACAAGCACCAACGGTATTTGTTACCTTACCCAAAGGCCAAGAAGTGCCTCTTGAGATTGTTGCTTATGAGGCCTCAAATAGCTCAGTGAAAGCGGCGACCATTAAAGACGCGGGGGACGATCCCGATGTCACTCATGGCGCGACGATTTGGGTTGAACTATCGTTAACGCCAGAGCAAGGCATTGAATTTGTTGCGGGGCAAGGTGTTGGTACCGTCACGCGTACGGGTCTGTTGCTGGATGTGGGCGAGCCCGCTATCAATCCGGTACCGCGCAAAATGATCACCGATCACCTGTATGCCATTGCCAATGAGCAAGACTATCAAGGTGGCTTTCGGGTCATAGTCGGTGTGGAAAAGGGTGAGCAATTAGCGCTGAAAACCATGAATCCGCGTTTAGGTATTCTCGGTGGTATTTCCATTTTGGGCACCACTGGCATCGTGCGGCCATTCTCCTGTGGCGCTTATATTGCTTCGATTCAGCAAGGGGTCGATGTGGCTCGCGCCAATGGTCATCGTTATATCGCCGCCACCACTGGTAATGCCAGTGAAACCGCCATTCAAGAGCGCGATGGTTTGGATGAGATGGCGCTGATTGAAATGGGTGACTTTGTGGGCGCCTTGATAAAACATGTGAAGCGTTTGGAGAGCCAAGAGCCAAAATTGGAGAAACTCACCATCTGTGGTGGTTTTGGCAAAATCAGTAAACTGGCGCAAAAGCATATGGATTTAAACTCTCGAGCGTCGTCCATTAACCTAGAAGCGTTAGCGGAACTGGCGCAAACATTGGGAGCGTCAGAGTCTTTACAAGGCAACATGTGTCAAGCCAACACCAGTGTCGAAGCGCTGAAATTTGCTCAAGCTGAAGGCCTCGCGTTAGCCGATGCGGTATGCCAGCAAGCCCTTCAATTCTGTCGCCGTTTTGTACCTATGCATATGGCACTGGAAGTGCTGGCGATTGACCGCAAAGGCCAGTTTGTCGGGCAAGCGCTTGAACATAAGGCTTCAAATTAAGGGATAGCCATGAAAATTCTATTATTAGGCGGCACCGCCGATGGTCGCCATTTAGCGGAGCGCTTTAGTCAGCTTGGGTTTGAGGTGATTTATTCTATTGCCGGATTAGTGCGCGTACCAACCTTGCCTTGTGAAATTCTCGTCGGAGGTTTCACCCAGTTTGGTGGCTTAGCTCGTTTTCTAAAAGACCGTCAAATTGATTTAGTGATCAATGCGACGCATCCCTATGCGGCGATCATGGGCAATAAAACGGTGGCTGCTGGTAAAGCAACAGGTATTCCCGTATGGCGATTTTTACGTCCCGCATGGCAGCCACAAGCAGGGGATGATTGGCGTGACTACCAAAACGATGATGACTTATTAGAGCAGCTGAAAGACTTTAAACGCCCGTTATTGAGTGCTGGTCAAATGACACTAGAGCAATTGCTAGCGATCACTCAATCCGATGGTTTTGAGCAAGGCGTATGGCGCACGGCCGCTTTGCCGAAGTTTGAGGTGCCTGACAAGATGACTTGGCTGAAAGCCATTGGTCCGTTTGATCTCGAAAATGAAAGATGCTTACTCAAAGAACATCAGATCGATGTGATCGTCACTAAAAACAGCGGTGGTGATTCTACTTCAGCCAAGCTTGATGCCGCCCGTGAGTTAGGCATCAGTGTATTACTGCATCAGCGCCCAACAGTGCGAGACGCAGCGCGAACCTTTTCCGATTACTCTCAACTTATTCAAGCGGTGCAGGCCATAAAAGCCCCTGCATCCACTGCTCAGGAATCTCAACAACAGTGACTTATCAGTACGATCCAACGCCCCAGGGCATTGAAAACGAAAGCTTTCGTCAAATCCGTGAGCTAACGCAACTTGACCATTTATCTCGTGACGCTCAGCAAGTGGTGATGCGCGTGGTGCACAGTCTGGGTTTACCAGATGTGGCCGCTCATGTACGTTTTAGTGAAAACGCCTGTGAAGCTGGCCGTGCAGCGTTAGCGCAAAACTGTCCTATTCTTTGTGATGTGGAAATGGTGAAGCAGGGCGTCACCAAACGCATGATTGAGCGTGAGCCACTGTGTTTCTTAAATGATCCACGCACGACTGACCTTGCTAAGTCGAAAGGCGAGACGCGCTCCATGGCGGCGTTGAGCCTTTGGCAAGAGCAGCTGGAAGGCAGTGTGGTCTTGATTGGCAATGCACCGACCGCCTTGTTTCGCTTGTTGGAAATGATTCGTGCAGGAGCTCCCAAACCGGCCTTGGTCATCGGTATGCCAGTGGGCTTTGTCGGTGCGGCGGAATCCAAGCAGGCATTGTGGGATGACCACCAAGAATTGGGCATTGAGTGCATTACCTTGCTCGGTCGTATGGGCGGCAGTGCGGTGACTTCGGCCAGTTGTAACGCCTTACTGCGTTGCAATATCGGTGAATACTATTAATTGAGCGTAAGGGAAAACGGTGAAGATTCACGTTATTGGATTGGGTATTAATGAGCAGGCACAATTGCCAAAAGAAGCGCAGGACGTGCTCGCGAAGTTAACCGACAACGATAAGCTTGTGGGCAGTGAACGTCAGCTTGCCATGGTGCATGCCTACGGCACCAAGGCACAAACCCACGTGCTGCCAAAGCTTAATGACCTAAAACATCATATGGATGAATGGGCCTCGCTAGGGGTTGAACGGGTGGCGATTTTGGCCTCAGGTGATCCGCTTTACTATGGTATTGGCGCTTGGGTGCATCGCTCCTTTGCTGACCAGGAAGTGCGTTTTTACCCGAATGTGTCTAGTATTCAAGCGGCTTCTCACCGTCTCGGTATTTCTCTACAAAATGCCCAAGTATTCAGTGTTCACGGCCGTCCATTAGCGTCGATTCGTACTCAGTTGCATCCCTCGAAAACCCTGTTGTTATTGACCGATAAAACCAACAACCCTCAAGCCATCGCCAAAGAGTGTGTAGATATGGGGCTTGGTTTAAGTGAGCTGTTTGTTTGTGAGCGCTTAGGTTATGAGCATGAGCGGGTGACCCGTTACACGGCCAACAGCTTGGCTCATGTGGAAGAAGCTTTTGATCCACTCAACGTAGTGATCGTTAATACCAGTGCCCAATCAGGTCGCTTACCGTCCACGCCTGGTTTTAAAGATGGTCTCTTTATCACCGACAAGGGCGATGGTCAGGGTATGATTACCAAGCGTGAGGTACGCTTGGCGGTGCTGTCTTATTTAGGCGTCGAAGCCAAAGAAGTAGTGTGGGACATCGGCGCGGGTTGCGGTGGTGTCAGTGTGGAATTGGCCTACTGGAACCCCGAAACAGAGGTATACGCCATTGAGCATCATGAAGCGCGTCTAGCTTGTCTGGAGGCCAATCGCGAGCACTTTGGTGTGGTGAAAAACCTGCATGTGGTGCATGGTCGTGCTCCTGAATCCTTTGCCAATCTACCTACACCCAAACGTGTGTTTATCGGCGGTAGTGATGGCGAAATGGCCGAGTTGCTAGACGAAGTTTGGCAGCGACTGCCGCTTGGTGGTGTATTGTTAGTCAATGCAGTGACCGATGCTACCATGATGGAGACCATGGCGTTTCTCGCCAAACGGGATGTAGCGCAAGATGCCTACGATGAAAGCTCGACGATACAGGTGTATCGCAGTGAGCGTTTAGCCGGTAAACGCATTCGTCGTCCCCATTTGCCGGTGAGTTTATGGCGCTTTGAGAAGTGTTTGCCGGGAGAACATGCATGAGTGGTACGTTTTTCGGCATTGGTGTCGGACCCGGTGATCCAGAGCTGGTCACCTTAAAAGCACTTCGATTGATCCAACAAGCGGATGTACTGGCGTATTTGGTCGGCGAGTCTGGCCAATCACAAGCCAAGCAAATCGCTGTGTTAGCACTAGAGGGCCGTGTTGCAAAGCATCAGGATATTGTTATCCCAATGCCCATGTCGACTCGCCGCGAGGCCGCTAATCAGGCCTATGATCAAGGGGCGCAAGCCATTCGCGAGGCACTGGCTCAAGGTCTTAATGTGGCGTTCTTATGCGAAGGGGATCCGCTGTTTTTTGGCTCCTTTACCTATTTAATGGAGCGTCTTGAGGGCTCTTGTGCGATTCAAGTGGTGCCGGGCATTTCCAGTATTCATGCTGCCGCCGCAGAGTTACAGCACCCTCTTACTGTATTAAAAGAATCTTTTTGTGTGGTGAGCGGTCGTCACACAGAACAACAGCTGATCGAAGCGTTGGGCTCACATGACTCAATTGTGATTATGAAAGCAGGGCGTGCACGGCCTACGATTATGAAGGCCTTAGCATTGACTGACCGAATTGATGATGCCAAATACGTGGAATATGTTGGTCGTGACAATCAATTTGTGGAAAACGATGTCAGCCGTTTGCAAAATGAGCAGGGCCCATACTTCTCGCTGTTTATTGTCTCCCGTAAAGAGCGTGGTACGCGATGATTCGTATTATCGCTCTGACCGACGCGGGTCAAGCGCTCGGCAAACGCTTACAGACGCTATTGCCGAATAGTGAGCTACATTTTAAGCCTAAGCCGTTTGCTGAGACCGTACAGAACTTTTTCTGCGAGGGGGACGCACTGTTGTTTATCTGTGCCACAGGCATCGTGATGCGTACTTTAGCTCCAGTTATCGCGAGTAAATTACAAGACCCACCGGTGCTGGTGCTGGATGAACTCGGGCGTTTTGTGATTCCTTTATTATCAGGCCATGAAGGCGGTGCCAATCAGTGGGGCAGTGAGGTGGCCAAAGCAATCGGTGCGCAACTGGTGATGACCACTGCCAATGCTTATTTAAACCCTGTCTACACCCTTGGTATGGGCTGTGAGCGCAACTGCTCATTAGAGTATTTGGAAAGCCTGATGCTGGAAGCGTTAGAAACAGTTGGCTTGCAGCCAGATCAAATTGCAGGACTTTACAGTATCGATATCAAAGCCGATGAAACTCATTTGATTGAGCTGGCTGAAAAATATCAGTGGCCATTTGTGACCTATTCAGCACAGGCGCTAACAGCGGTTGAGCCTTTATTAAGCACGCGCTCAGAATATGTGTTTAACACAGTGGGTGTTTATGGCGTAGCGGAATCGGCGGCATTGTTGGGTGTGCAGCAGTTAACCAGTGCAAGCCCAGAACTACGTCTTAATAAGATCAAAAATGCCAAAGCCACCTGTGCGGTGGCCCGAGCTTATCAATCTTAAATCCAGCCTAAAGTGTCACAAGATTCTGAGTCGCGGCACTTAGCGTGCTGGCTTGTTTGGCAAAGCAGAAACGCACTAAACGCATGCCTTCTGGCGGCGTTTGGTAAAACACCGAAATCGGAATCGCCGCCACGCCCGCGGCTTCAATCAACCATAAAGCAAACTCAGTATCGGGCACATCTTTGATAGCACTGTAATCCATTAATTGGAAATAGGTGCCTGGCGATGTGGTAAAAGTGAAGCGACTTTCGCCCATGGCTTTATTGAAGAAATCACGTTTTTGCTGGTAGAAGCTCGGCAATACTTCATCGTGCTCAGGATGAGCGCTTAAGAAATCGGCTAACGCTAATTGCATTGGTGTACTGGTGCTGAAGGTCAGATATTGGTGCACCTTGCGTACTTCGGCCATCAAGGGAGCAGGTGCCACCACATAGCCAATTTTCCAGCCAGTGGTGTGATAGGTTTTGCCAAAGGAAGACACCACGACACTGCGCTTCGCTAATTCCTTGTGACGCAACACGCTTTGGTGGTCTACGCCTTCAAAAACTATGTGTTCGTACACTTCATCGGATAACACCAACAAATCATGCTGATCGGCAATGGCGTAAAGTGCCTCTAGATCATGGGCGGAAAATACCGTGCCGGTTGGGTTGTGAGGTGAATTAACAATGATGGCTTTGGTGTTAGGCGTAATGGTGTTTGCCACCACTTGCCAGTCGATGGCGAAGGTTGGTGGTAGCAACGCGATGTGTACTGGTGTGCCGCCATTGAGACGAATCGCAGGGTCGTAGGAATCGTACGCGGGATCAAACACAATCACTTCATCGCCAGGACTGACAAAAGCTGAAATGGTGGCAAAAATGGCTTCTGTGGCGCCGGAGGTGACTGTGATCTCGCTGTCCGCATTGGCTTGGTAATCGTAGCAGCGGGCTAATTTAGTGCTTATGGCTTGGCGTAACGAAGGTACCCCTGTCATCGGTGCATATTGGTTGGCGCCTTTTTGGATGTAATGATCGACACGGCTTAACAGCTCGCTGGGGCCATCAAAATCAGGGAACCCCTGGGATAAGTTGATGGCTTGATGTTTGGCGGCCAATTCTGACATTTGCGTAAAAATGGTCGTGCCGGTACTGGGAAGTTTACTGTCGAATTGGCGCATGGCGGTGTTCCTTTTTACAACGAATTAAAATCGAAGCGCTCATGCTAATCCAGCTTTTGCAGCAGATAAAGCGCAGATTGCACAGGCTTAGTGAAATCTTGGCCGCAAAATTGCGTCGCTACATTCTTTTTACTGAATATGTTGTGAAGCTTTGTTATAACATGGGCATTATCGGAACGAAGGAGTATTGTCATGTCCGAAGATACAAAAACAAAGGGGCGTTTGACGACCCGAACGGTCGCCATGCCTGGTGATACAAACCCTGCGGGGGATATTTTTGGTGGCTGGGTGGTGTCTCAAATGGACATCGCCGCTGGTATTTGTGCGGGACAACGAGCTCAATCTCGTGTGGTAACCGTGGCCCTAGATGGCATGAGTTTTATTCGCCCAGTAAAAGTGGGGGATATCCTTGGTGTGTATACCTACGTCAAATCAGTAGGTACGACCTCTATGAATATTCATGTGGAAGCATGGGTGCGTCGTGGTCGTATTGGTATTCGTGAAAAGGTGACAGAGGGCATCTTTAAGTTTGTTGCGATTGACGAAAACGGTAAATCAAAGCCGATTCCGGCGGAAGAAGATTTGCCTGACTACGTTAATGAAGCCATGCATGAGTGGTAATGCTCATTTGAGAACCAAGTAATGCAAAAAAAAGCAGCCATTGGCTGCTTTTTTGTAATTAGA